>JAITSM010000203.1 GCA_031287815.1 Prevotellaceae bacterium | reverse complement strand
TGAGTTCATTTTTGCTTGCATCCACATAAATCAGGCGCGTGTAAGCCCCCCAGCCGGCCGGTAACGTTCCGGTAAGCTGGTTGTCGCTTGCCGCCAGGTATTCCAATGCCGGCAAACTGCTGCTCAATGCGGGCAGGGTTGTCAGGGAATTTTCGCTCAGGTCGAGCACCACGAGGTTTGTCAGGGCGCTCAGGTCGGGAATGGCTCCGCTGAACCCGTTGGCCGATAAATCGAGGTAGCGCAGTTCCGACAGGTTGCCAAGCGTGGCTGGCAGCGTGCCCGACAGGTTATTGCCGCTCAAGTCGAGGTAGCGCAACTGCGTCAGGGTGCCGAAGCCGGAGGGCAAGGCGCCCGACAGGTTATTCGACGGCAAAACCAGTTCCACCACCCGTCCGTTTTCGACCTTTACGCCTTTCCAGTCCCTCATGGGGGCGGATAACAGCCATCTTTCCGTCCAGGTGGAGCCGCCGGTGTTATTATACAGCGCAATCAGCGTTACGCTGTCGGCCTGGGTCGCGGAAATCTTTCCCTGCGACACGCTCACCGACGCCCGCGCCAGCCCTGCTTCAAAGCGGATGATGGCGTTACGGTCGTAATCCGCATTAACCACTGCCGATATTCTGAGCAGGGTGGCGCTCTCTTTTGTTAACGTCAGCCACGGGGCTTCCGTCAACGCCGACCAGTCGTCGGCATTGGTGGTTACCGTTACCTTGCTTTCTCCCCCCATGCCCGTAAGCGACAGGGTGGTCGGGATAACCGACAGGGTGGGCACGGACTTGGGGTTGGGGTTTCCTCCGGACGGGTCGTCTTCTTTCTTACAACCTGTTACCAGCAACAATATGCACAGCGTAAAAACGCTCCATAGAATATAATTTGTTTTCATGTTCATTCGTATTAAGGTTTCATTTAATATTTTCATAGTGCGTTTACAGTTTAATGACCCGCTTTACCGTATAATTGTTTCCGCTCGACAGTTTTATCAGCAATATGCCGTCGGGGCATCTGGACAAGTCAAGCTGGAAGAGCGGGGCGCTAAGGGTTTGCCGCTGGTAAACGACGCCCGTAATGGAATAAACCGTTACGTCCACCGTTTCCGAGTAGCCCTCTTCTATAATGACGTTCACCTCCGTTTCCACCGGATTCGGGTACAGTTTGGCGGTCAAGCCGTGTTCGTCGACCGTAACCGATTCGTCCAGGTAAATATGGTCGGAAACCGTCTCCGAAGTATCCGTTGCACTGGCTACGGCGAAGTAAACTTCTTTCAGCCCCATGCCTTCGGAAAGGGTGAACAGCGGCGTTTCCACGTAGGGCAGCCATACTGTGCCGACCTGCGACAGGTCTTCGCTTGCGCTGTATACCGCCGGCACACCGTTTTTAACCGTATGGTTCAGCGTTACGTTGCGGCTGTTGGTTTGCATTGCGCCGCTGCTGACCGTGAAGTCGGTAACGCTCATCGGGTGCAGGGGTTTGTAAAGAATGTCATCGCTCAGCACCGGAGATGCGCCCTTGTCGTTTCTCAGCTGTGCATATACCGTTTTCGGGCCATGCGTGTCGGAAGCGAAGGTATAGGTGAGCGCTGCCGGATTGTAGGGTTGCCAGGAAGCATCGCTACAGTCGGACGTTTCGCTTGCCCTGTATTCCAGGGGCGCGCCGCCGCTGTAGGTGAACGTCAAGTCCACTGTACGGCGCAATGCTACGGCATTGCCGTTTTCAAGCATAAACACTGTGGGCGCCGGCGGTGCGGAGCTGGCGAAAGCAATATCATAGATTGCCTGCGCCGGCGTGGTGAAGCTGTTTTCGGCTTTCGGAAGGGCGTAAACCCGCAACCGCTCCTTATTGTTATCTACGGCGTAAAGGTTGCCCGCTGCGTCAAACGCTACGCCTGCTGCATTTACGCTGGTTCCTGTAGGTACACTATATAATAGGGTTAGCGTGGGTATGCCGGTCGTTTCGTCGTAAGCTATTTCATAAACTGCTACCGTTCCCTGTGCCGTACCGATAGCCAGCAGTTTCCCGTCTACGCTGACAGCCATTCCTCCCGCGCGGCTGATATTTAAATCCGCTCCGGAGTTATAATCTACACTTCCAGCCGGCGTAACGTGCATCAATGAAGGCGTATTTATCGAGCTAGGATAAGTAGTAGGGTTCCTGTCCTGCGCTATCCACCAGCCGTCGCGTCCGTCGGGAGCAATGCTCGCGTCAATGTGCTGTTGCAGGTTGCCATTAGCGGCATCATCGTATATCGTGGCACTTGGTGCTGATGTCCACGGCAAGGTTACGCCGCCGACATCGTACCTGTAAATGTTTCCGGAAACAGCGGTACCATAACTGGCGGTACCCGTGCCGGCATCAAGGGTAAACAGTTTGGCATCCGTACCCGCTCCTTCTATCCAGCTATGGGAAATACGGCCGGTAACCCCTGCGCCGAATACCGGCGTAAAGTTTGCAGACGGGCTTGCCGGGTCTATTATCCATACGCCGGGATGGTTTGCGCCGGCGTCGCCGAGGTAAACCTTACCATCCCGGGCTACCGACAAACGGCTTGGCTGGTGCCATGTTTCGCCTCCTTTATAAGCGGTTGCGCCCTGATTCGTGATGTCATCCAGTGAGGCATTGAGGATATAGAGGCCATCCTGGGTCTTCCGTTTAGTCGGAGCGTCCGCTCCGGCATCCAACGAATTAGGATTGCGTTCGGCAACATATACCCAACCGAAGAACGGGCTTTCTACACTATTATCTACCGCTACGCCGCGGGGAGCATAAAACAGGAACTGCGGCGAATCATCGGAAACCTTCGTTACATTTTCCACCGTAGCGCCTTGGGCCGTAATGCTCCAGGAGTAGGTGTAGCCCACGGTTACTTCCGAAGTAAAATCGTGGGTTACGGTTTGTGCGCCTTTGGCTAAGGGGCCTGCGTTGTAAGTAGCGGCCACATGGTCATTGGCGTCATAGAGCGTAATGATCGTAGCGGTGGTATTGTCGTTCAACGTAAATTTAAACGCATTGTTCGTACGCGACAGTTCGGAAGCATACACATTGGCCTTCGCCGGATCCAGTAGCGTTCCTACCATGCAAAGCGCAGTGGCCGGCGTGGTGAAGCTGTTTTCGGCTTTCGGGAGGGAATATACCATTAAGCGTTCCACCCCGTTGGAAACCATATAAAGGTTGTCGGCAGCGTCGAATGCCAGGTCTGTTAAATAGGAAGAGGTGGTAGTCCACCAGTTGATAGTATGTACAAGCGTAAGCGTCGGCACATTGTTTGCACCATAAATAATGCTGTACACTTCCGCTTCCCCTACTTTCGTACCTAAGGCCAGTAACGTTCCATCTGTATTTACCGCCATGCCGCCTTGATAGCTGCTTTTTGTAGTAGTTCCCGCATTGTAATCAATGTTGCCATCAGTTACATGTATCAATGTAGGTATAGCAGCATCTCCTGAACCTCCTCTGTATTGCGATATCCACCAGCCGCCGCGTCCGTCGGGAGCTATGCTGCCATAAGCATTAGCCATTCTACCGGCGTCCTCGTAAATAGTGTCGCTTGGTGCATTCGTCCACGGCAACGCGCTTAAATCGCCTATATCATACCGGTAAATATTACCACGTACTGCCGGAGTATTGGTTCTGTCGAACGTGAATAACTGCGTAGCGGTACCGGAGCCGCTCACATAGCAATCCTCCACAGGATTGTGGATGGTTACCCCGCTTCCGTTTTTCACAATGCCGGCGGCGTCAGGCGTTCCGCCGAATACCGGCGTAAATGCTGCCGAAGGATTGGCCGGATCCATTATCCAAACGCCCGGATTTGTTAAATGCGAATCAGGTATGTATACTTTTCCGTCGGGAGCCACTGCCGGGCGCGTTGGGCCGTATTGATAATTGGTGTTGTTGTAAGGGCTCCATGCTATGCCGCCGGCATAAGCATTCGCCTGCTGGTTGGTAACGTCTTCAAACGCCGCATTGAGTACATAGATACCTTGCTGCGTCGTCCTCGACGGATCGGGAGAACCTACCGTAACAGTCCCTCCTCCTCCTTCCGCCACGTACACCCGTCCGAAGAAGGGGCTTTCTACACTATTATCTACCGCTACGCCGCGGGGAGCATAAAACAGGAACTGCGGCGAGTCATCGGAAACCTTCGTTACATTTTCCACCGTAGCGCCTTGGGCCGTAATGCTCCAGGAGTAGTAGCCTGCCGGCACGCCGGCCGCTTCGAAGTCATAGGCCACTTCATGCACCCCTTTGGGCAGGGCGCCGAAATTGTGGCTGGTAATGCTTGCGCTGGTGTTATTATCATACAGTGTAATGATAGTCGCGGTTGTATTATCGTTCAAGGTAAACCGGTATTTCTTATCGGCGGTTACCGACAGCTCGGACGCATAGACATTGGCTTTTGCCGGGTCTAACCCTGGCAATACCACATAGGGCATTTGCGCCGAAGTGGTAAAGATATTGCTGGCTTTCGGGAGGGAATATACCATTAAGCGTTCATTGCCGTTAGAAACCAAGTAAAGGTTGTCGGCAGCGTCGAATGCTGCTGATAATACACTATTGGCATTACTCCATTTAATAGTATGTACAAGCGTAAGCGTCGGCACATTGTTTGCACCATAAATAATGCTGTACACTTCCGCTTCCCCTGCTTTGGTACCTAAGGCCAGTAACGTTCCATCTGTATTGACCGCCATGCCGCCTTGCAAGCTACCGTTTTGTCCAATGTTACCGGCGCTGTTGTAATCAATAAGTCCGTTAGTAACGTGAATAAGCGATGGTACTGCTTCGCTACTGTTTGCCCTGTATTGCGATAGCCACCAGCCGCCGCGGCCGTCGGGAGCAAGACAACTGTTACCGTTTTGCTGCCTGTTACCATTAGTGGCATCGTCGTAAATGGTATCACTGGGAACCCCTGTCCATGGCAATGTACTCAAATCGCCTATATCATAACGATAGATATTACCGGTAGATATCGTCGTCGTACCTGGGGTTGCACCCAAATCGAATGTGAACAATTGCTGGGCACCTGCCGTGCCGCCTACATAGCTGTGTATAATCCGACCATGTATGACTCCTCCATCGCCGGATACGCTACCTAAGCTCTGGTCTAATGTTCCATTAAATACCGGAACGAAATTAGCCGACGGATTAGCTGGATCCATTATATATATGCCAGAATGTTCTTTATGGCTATCGTTTATAAATACTTTTCCTGTGGGACCCACTGCTACGCGCGCCGGACTGTATTGGGTACCGGTATTGGCACCCCAAACTTGCCCTCCGCCATAAGCATTCGCTTGCTGGTTAGTAACGTCTTCAAACGCCGCATTAAGTATATACACGCCTTTCTGCGTCGTTCTCGACGGATCGGGAGCGCCTTCCGTAACAAGCCCTCCTGCTGCTTCCGCTACATACACCCGTCCGAAGAAGGGGCTGGACGGATTATTGTCCACCGTTACGCCGCGTGGCGAGAAGAACAGGAACTGCGGCGAGTCATCGGATATTTTCGCAGGCATTCCCACTGCGCGTGCGGTAGCCGTAACCCTCCACGAATAGCTGCCCAGGGGCACGCCCACTGCCGAGAAATCATACGCTATTTCGTTTACGCCTTTGGGCAAAGCGCCGGCGTCATAATCCTTCACCACATCGCCGTTGCTGTTCACCAGCGTAATTACGACCGATTGGGCGTTTTCGTTCAGGGTAAACTTGAGCTTGTTGTCGGCGGTTACCGAGAGCTCGGAAGCATAAATATTGGCCGTGGGCTTGGTAGCGGTCTTATAGCGCGCCATACCCTGCCCCTGCGCCAGGATCAATAAATCAATATCCACGCCGGTAACTTTCGCGGCGGCGGCCATGTAAGTAGCTTTCGCCGCCCCCAGCCCGTTTTCGGGATATTTCACCGACACTTTCACGGCCTGATCCAGCCCGTCGGTGATGTCAAACAACACTACGCCCACTTGCGTGGAGTCGGCATTGGACGCCGGCGACGCCATGTAGGTATGCTGCGCATAGCGGAAAATAGTAAAGCCGCTCGGCGTGTTGCCTAACACATAGCCTCCTTTTTCTGCAAATACTTTTTTGTTTGCCAGCGGCGACCGGTCGGCTACCGACCAGTCAAACTGGTATTCGGTAGGCAGTAAAACCGGGCTGTCCACATAAAAGTAGTCGCCGTTCCCTGTGCGGGAAATAGTGAACAGGTAATTGGCTCCCCATTCCGCTTCGGTATAACTAGCCGCCGTTCCATGATCCCCGCTGCCCATATATTTCGAAGCTGGCTCGCCGCTACCGCCGGTATATTCAAGACCTACAATGCGGATAGTTGAACCGCTTTTCGCCGGTGCATACACTTTACAGTCTGCCCTGCGGCCGCTTACGGCAAAGGTTTCACCGACAATTCCGTTATTCCAGTTGCCCTGTTTTTGCGACTGGAAAAGCACCGTGGGCGCTGCGTCGTCATCATCCCATGTATAGACCTTAAAATAAACTGTCGGGCTGGTAATGGGAATGGTTTCCTTATTGCAGGCCACCAGATAATCGTCCGCCGTAAAGGCAATATCGCTCAATACCGGCGAGCCGCCTGTAACGCCCGTCAAGTCCAGTTCTTTTATCTTCACGCCGGTGGTAGCGTCCACCACGAGTATTTTGGGCTCGGTGGTGAGCACATATAATTTTTCATTACGGAACAGCGCCCGTTTAATCGTTGTCCCCTGCAACCAGTCGGGATTGGCGGCGGCCAGGGCTTCCTCAAAATCGTACTGGCTCACTGCCGTGATACCGGGATCCTGCACCGGGTCGGGATAATCGACATAGGCCGTTCCGTCAGCCGACAGGTCTTTATTCTTGACAAAGACCTTGGCATAAGCCGGCTTTCCGGCTTCTACCGTTACGTCCACCGTTTTGGGGTCGTAGCTGCTGCCGGCGGGCTGCACCGTAAGCTGGTAACTGCCGGGCGTAAGGTCATAGAACGCAAAAATGCCGTTATACCAGTTATCCGTCGTATAAGTGTTCAATACGGTTCCGCCGGCGTCTTTCAACGTAACGGTTGCGGCGTTCAGCGGCAGGTACTGGTCATGGCTGCCGGCTACATAGGTAAATTTAGGTTCATTGAGCACGCTTGCCCGTTCGTTCTCGCTCTTTACAAACCCGGCGATAACGCCCTTGTTCGGCATTTCGCGGTTAAAGTAGGTATGGTAAAACCGGAAGAAACTGTAGGCTTCCAGCTTGCAATAATCGTCGTTGCACAGCCGGTGCGTTTCCGGCGGATAGTCATGGAACGAGCCTTCCGACAAAAAGCCGGGCACCGTCAGCGGTTTCAATACGCCAAGATAAGGCTGGCCGGTTCCATAGAAATCATAATCGCCCCGCAGCATGGGATTCGCGCTGGTCCATACGGTCAGCTGATTGGTGATTTGAATAGGCCCTGATGCCTGTGCCATCTCCAAACTGCCGGGAACGTCCGCTCGATTGTTATTGCCCCTGAACAACAACAACAAATAATTGGTTGTTGTATTCAGCGCATTGCTGTGAATCGACAGGAATGCGTCCGCATTGGAAGCATTGGCTTCCGCCGCTATTTGCGAAAGGTTGCGGTCGTCAGCCGTGGTATTGGCAGTACGCGACATAAACACCGTCGCGCCGGCGGCTTGCAGCATATCGCGCAAAGCAAGCCCTTTCGACAAATTGGATTTCGATTCAAAGTAACCGGCGGGATTGAGTGTTCCCGGCATTTCCGGCACGGGAATAGTCCAAATAGGGCGGTCATCCGAATCATAGCCGCCGTGCCCCGGGTTGATATATATTTTCAGCCCGGTTAAATCCGCAGCGAAAAGCGTCAGGCTGATTACACAAGCCCACAAAGTAAATAATAGTTTTTTCATAATTTGTTCCTCCGGTTATTTAATAGTAATGTCGAGCAAGTAAATTTCGCCTTTATCGGAACTGAAGGCCATGCGTTTCCCGTCGGCGGATGCGGCCGGGTAGAGGGCGATTTTCACTTCCGGGGTCGCCAGGGTTTGCCGGGTTTTTCCGTCAATGGCAGCCGCCACAATCTCCGACGAAGTAATCACCTCGCCGTCATCCCGGTCATCCATGCCTACCACCCACCGGTTGCCGAGCCATGCCGGGGCGTTCAGTTTGCCCAGCGACACTACATTTGAGCCGTCGAGTTGGCAAACAAACGTCCCGCCCCGCGCAATCGTATACACAATATGTTTACCATCGGGCGACACGCTTGCCCAGAAATAGCTGGCCTCCGCCCCGTTCGGCGTAAGGATGGTCTTTTGGCCGCCGTTATACAGCGCCATTTTTTGCTCCTCGATGTTGATAAACGGCGTAATTTCGGCGGGCGTTACATTCTTTTTCACCTGCGCCGCCCCTTTCACATACGCCGGCTTGTTATTGGCGAACGCCGGGGTGAGCTTTTCCCGCGTGGCGTTTTCCACTTTCACCGCTTTCTTTGCCGGTAAAGAATATTGATACAACGAGGTATACCGCCGGTTATCCTGCCATTCCGTTTTCTTGTAGAGAATAGCCGATTCGTCGGCGCTGATGCGCACGTCGTAGCCGGCGCCCGGGTCTTCCGTCAGCGTGGTCACTTCATTCGTCTGTAACGAAATTTGCTTCAACCCGGTGTAGTTTTCAGAAGAAGTAAGCAGCCATGTGCCTTTCGGGGAAAAAACAGGATGGTAAAAACCGCCTGTTTCCGTCCCTTTCAATCGTTCGATGGAACGAACTTCTATTTGTTGGGCAAACGCGGTGTGCCCAATCAAAATAATTAAGAGAGAAAAAATTGTCCTTTTCATACGTTTGTTATTTAAGTTTATAAATTTATTGTTTTTTTTTGAGATAAATACAACCATCTTGTTTTAAGCAGCCTCCCGCAACCGTTTTGCGGCACGCCCCGAAAGCTTCGGGGAGTCCCCCGGGAGCTTCGGGGAGTCCCCCGAGCGTGTCGGGGAGTCCCCCGGGAGCGTCGGGGAGTTCCCCGAGCGCCCCCTCTCCGGCCCCCGGGGGAGGCGGTATGCTGTGCAGGTTGTGTGGGTAGCTGTCATGTTATTTGTAGGTTACCGGTGAAGAGATGCGGCTTTCGTTATTGTCCTTATTGACCGCAGTAACGACGTACTGTCCCTTCTCGCTCACCCGGTAAGAGGAGGCGGAAGTAATGGTTACGACGTGCGGCTCGGTAGCGTTCTCCGGGGTTACATAGACCACGGCCTGCAGCCCGTAGGCATTCCACGACAGGGTCGCGCCGTTGAGCGCCACATTGTCGGGCGTCTTGGGGTCAGACAGGGTTTTGCGCCCGAGGAAGGGGCGTACCGCCGGATACTTATAAATGTTTTTCAGGGCGTCGGTAACGCCGACCTTATTGGCCACCACGCTGGAGGTATTATAGAGTACGCTGCCTTGAATTTTCTTCTGCAAGCCCGCCAGGCGGAATTGCTCCACCAGTTCGGAGGGGTTTTGGAATTTCGCTCCCGCGGCAGGGTCGCCGAATTTATGAATGGCATACCCTATCATCGGAACGACCTGAAAACTGCTGTGCGGCCAATAGTCCACAAAGTAGTTAAACTCGTTCTGCGCGCTGCCGGTTTGCTGGTATATCTGCGGAATCACCACATCGATCCAGCCTTCCTTACACCATTTTTCCACGTCGGCATACAGCGACTTGTTGTAATTCACGTTGGAGGTCGGGCTGATGGAGAAGACCACGCCGGGTTTATTGTCCGCAATCGTTTTCTGTATTTTTTGCACTACCGTGTTGACATTACCGAAGCGGAAATCCTGCACCGTAGCATATTCTGTGCCGTAGCGGGCGTATTCTTCCGCATCATCCACGCCGGTGGAGGCGTAGTAACCGGGGTCGGGATAGAAGTAGTCGTCGAAATGGATGCCGTCGACGTCGTAGTTGGTGATCATGTGTTTTACAATATCCGCTACCCGTTGCTGCACATCCGGCAGCGCCGGGTTGTAGATGCGCCAGCGGTCGTAGTCTTTCACCCATTCTTTGGGGATTTTTGGATCCAAAGCAATATAAGCGCCGGTTTTCGACGCCCGGGTATCAATGCGGAAAGGGTTCAACCAGGCATGGAATTCGAGGTTGCGCGCATGCGCCTCGTCAATGAAAAACTGCAGGACGTCGTAGCCGGGGTCTTTCCCCGCCGTGCCCGTAATAAAACGGCTCCACGATTCGTAGGGCGAGTTATAAAACGCATCCGCCCGCGGGCGTACTTGTACAAACACGGTATTGATGTTCAATTCCACGAATTTGTCGAGGTAGTCGGTATATTCTTTCTTTTGCGCAGCCATAGCGGTACTCCGGGGCCAGTCGATACTGCTTTCCGTAGCGATCCACACGGCGCGCATTTCCTTGGGCGGCAACGCGTCTTCCTCCTCCACCGGCGGCGCCGGCGGAGGGGTTTCCCCGCCGCCGGGGCCATCGTCTTTGTTACAGGAGGCAAAAAAGGCTACCAATGTAATTATAGCTATGTATTTGAAATGTTTTTTCACCGGTATCTTTTTTGGTTATTCCGCTTTCACTGCTTTAGGCGCCTTGATTACTGCAAAACCGCCGCCCGGGGAAGCGCCCATCAGGTAGAGGGCATTTTCGGTTTTGGCTACGCCCAGGCAAGCCACAGAACTTCCGCCGTCAAGTCCGAAAGAATAGAGCGCGGTTTTATTTTCGCGCGCATCAAATAATTCCAATGCTTCCTGCGTCGTGGCGCCCTGGGTAATATCATATACATTAAGGACAGCGTTTGCTTCGCCGGTCTGTACAACCAGGTAACGTTCCCTGTTAAAGGTAACCACTTTGGCATCGTTGCCGGTCAGCGGCACGGCAGCCCTATCCAACGTATAGATGGAACCGCCGTCTTTGTTCACCAACTGAATGGGGGTAACATGGCTGGTATAAATATACTCATTCGTTGCATCATCCACTTGCCGGTAATTCCCATAGTAGCCCCTACCATCATATGTAGGTACAAGCAAGGGGGTAGCCGAACCGACAGAGAAATTAGTAACGGTTAAACGTAAAACATGCACATTATCCGGTACCGGCACACTTCCCCGGTTCATGTTTAAAAAGATGTATCCATCCCCGTTTTCATCCAATTCCACAGACATAGCATCTCCGAAACGCCCGAAAGTGGTATAATTGGGAATACCGTCCTGTCCGTTGGTAAATTCTTTCACCTCAGGCGTAGCAGTAGGCGAAGTGTAGTGATAGATTCTCAATGTTTGACTCTGTCCGAATACTGCCAGGTTACACATATATATATGTCCGTGCGACAAGCGTCCGGCGCTGAGTAGGCGCGTTCCGCCAGTAATGCCTGTGGTATCCAGCAGCACCTTTTCTGTCCGCCCTTCTTTCAGGTCTGACATGCGCAACAGGTAGGGAGGCTGTTTGTCGGTAGCGGTAGAAGTTACATCAAATCCGCCATTAACAAATGGAACAATCAATACATAGTTGGTGTCCATGTCTATTCCGTGTACAAGCGAAGCCGATAAATCGGGATAGGCTGTTCCGCCGCCGTTCTTCGAGAAATTAAATACTTCTACTTTGCCCCTGTCAAAATCGGCGCCCCATACCGGCACGTCTTTTTTGACGGTGACATAGTATTCCTTTTTCCGGATACCGTTTACTACGGCAATCGTGCGTTTCAGGCGCGAATCGGCCGCCCCCATGGAGAAGTTATAGACTTCTTCATCGAGCTGCGCCCTTTCGGGCAGTTCGGCTTCAAAGCGAATGCGGGAAAAGTCGGTCAGCGTATCCACATCGGGGAAACTGATTTCCTTGTTGATTTCATCTACCGTACCCGTCAATACCTGGTCGCCCTGTGCGCCGGCATTCACGATTTTAATACCATAGATAATGGTCAAATCGGGAGATTCGGGGTAGGTTTCTTCGTTGTTGCATGCAACAGTTGCCACCAACAGCGTGGCAAGAATAATACTGGAAAGATATGTTATTATTTTTTTCATATTTTATTTTTTTTAAATTCAGACATTAGAACATAGACTTGGAGAACATGGACATTTCTGTGTAATCTGCAAAAATCTGTGTACATCTGTGGGAATAGTTCTTAGTTTAATTCGTTTGACCATCCTTCGGTTTGCGACAGTTCATAGCCTTTGTTGCGGTAATCGCGCCGCTGTGCGTTGCCCACCGGGGCTAAATAGGGATTTATGCCGGCTATGTCCCAGAAGGGTTGGCGCGGCAGTACTGACGCTCCTTGAAAATAGCCTTTTGTTTTGTCGCCATTATTCCCGTTATAAACAATCCGTTCACCCGACTCGGTGATCACCGCCACTGTATTTGCCGGTAAATTTGCTACATCTTTCGTCAAATCTACCCAAATACCCCTTATTAAATCGGGGTTTAGCTGGTCGTTCATGTAGTTCAGCTTGTGCCAGCGGCGCAAGTCCACTAAGCGCGAATGTTCAAAGAATAATTCCATGCGGCGTTCGCGGCGGATTTCCCAAATTAACGCCGGCACGCCCGGATCCCTGTTGGGGTCAAAATTATCCGTGATAAGCGTCAAATTCATCGGCGCTGTTTTCTTAATGCCTTTACCGGTAGCCGTGGCGTCGAGGGGGCGGTTGCGGATTTTGTTAATAGATGTTTCTATATCGCCCTGCGTAACAGGAGCGCCGCCCAGGGTAGCCAATTCGGCTTTGGCTTCAATCCAGTTCAACAGGAGCTCTGCATAACGCATCACTGGATAATCGTTCGTACTGGTAGCGCCTGTGTATTTCGACGACAACGCACCTCCCGATGCGCCGATAGCCGACCCTTCGCGGTCAATAAACTTCACCGTATATAAGCCGGAGGCAGGCGCTTTCGTGGTCGGTTTATCCCAGAAAGTCGCTTCAAAGCGCGGGTCGCGGGTTTGAATCAAATTAGCCAGGTCGAATTTATTGGCATCGGTCAGCGTAGAACTTGCCCACGGCCTGCCGTCGGCGCAGATAAACGCTTTCACCACATCCAGATTGGCGCTTCTATCGTTCGCCGTATTCATGTTGCTATATTTCGCCACACCATGTGTTACCGGCACTTCTCCGTCATAATGGCGGTACAGGATGCAATCGGCATTTCCTTTCAGGTTTTCGCTGCCGAATAACGAACGGAAATCGGTAACAATATCGTACTTGGTACTGCCAATCACATAGTCGCCTGCTTCTATAGCAAATTGCAGGAATTTCCTTGCCCTTTCGTTGCTGGTGTAGTGGTATTTCAGCCAGGTGCCTTCATGGAGCATCAGCCGCGCAATGTAGGCCGCCACCACATAACGGTTGACCTGCTGGTCGCCGTCATCCAGGCGGACATTTTCGAGCGCAAACTTCAAGTCTTCGTATACCGCGTCCATCACTTCATTGCGCGGGGTGCGGGGTTTGTAGAGTTCATCCAGGTTGTCATCCAACAACTCATGGTCGTAGTAGGGTACATCGCCGAACACGCGCACCAGATTAGCATATTCCATCGCCCGGAAAAAGCGGCCGACGCCTACCCAGTGGTTTTTCTGTTCTTCGGTAAGTATGCCGCCCATTTTTTGTTCGATACGGTCGAGCATAATATTCAACTTGCGTACCCAGTAAAAGTTCCAGTTAGGGCCATTGTAGGCTAAGATCCATGCAAGCGCCGAAGAGGTGCTTGTCCGGTCGTTGGGAATAATAGTTTCCAACTCCTGTTGCTTCTCAGCGTTCATAATGTCGTCGCTGAGAAAGCAACCGCGTGCAGGCACATAGGCGCCGGGCTCGCCCGAACCATAGCCTACAAAATAATTGGGATAACATTCATTGAGGTAGAGCCGCAGATCCGACTCGCCTATCCAGTAACTTTCGTCATTCTTACTGGTCAGGGACGGGCGGTCAAGCAACTTTTCACAACTTGAAAAGAACAGCAAACTTGCAAAAGCGAATAATAATATTTTTGTTTTCATCCTATTTTTATTTTAGTGTTAAATTAGAAACTTATTTGAACGCCTGCCGAAAGCGATTTGAAAGTCGGCATGCCTTGCCCTGTACGTCCGTAATTATAATTTGAGGCATTCCACATGGAATAGCCGCTGATTTCTTCCGGATCAATGGGCAAGCCGCGCAGGTTATCGAACGTAAAGAAATTTTCGAGCGATAAATACACGCGCGCCTTGGTCAGGTGGATTTTGCTCAGCCATTTGTCGGGCAGGCTGTACCCCACCGTGATATTCTTAATACGCAGGTAGGACATATCCAGTAAATAGCGGGATTGTACCAGCGTATTATATTTAGCCGAACTGGCTCCTGCTGTTGTTTCCGTATCATAGGGGCGGGGATAGAATGCGTCGGTACGGTCTTCTTTCCAGAAATCGCCGGCAATCGCCTGCGGCATGGCGCCTTCACGACAATTGTAGCCCGGCACCACCAGAGAGCCGTCGCCGATAATTTCGCGTTTCCCTATTCCCTGAAAGAATATAGACACATCAAAGCCTTTGTAATCGGCTCCCAGTCGGAAACCGTATTCAAAGCGGGGCGTAGAATTGCCAATCACTTTCCGGTCGCCCGGGTCGCCAAAGGTGCTTGCGCCGGGGGTAAGGTAGCCGTCGCCGTTCAGGTCTGCATATTTCACATCGCCGGGGCCAAAATGGAAATTCCCGCCTTCCAGGTAAGACTGGTAACTGGGATTATTGCCGGCAAGCATATTGACTGTACGGGGTATACCATCGTAGATAATCACGCATTGCTGGATACTACCGTCAGGGGCATATATGAAATCGTCTTTTTGGTAAAGCCGTTCCGTTACATAGCCCCAGATATCGCCGTAAGTGGCGCCGGTAGCGTAGCTGTTGCTGGTAAGCCGGTTTTCCCAGGGGGTTCTATAGTCGGCGCCTTTGGTAATGACTGACGTGGCATCCGACAGGGTGGCGGTAGCGTTAATACCGATACCGTTGCTAAACCGGTGGTTGAAATCTATCGTAATGTCCCACCCGCGTGTACGCGCATTACCATAGTTCCCGACCGGGGCCGTATCGCCATAGGTGCTGGGCAACGTATCGCCGCCCACAATCATGTCGCGGGTATAGGTTTGAAACCAGTCGAACGTAATGCCTATTTTATTTTGCCATAAACGCAAGTCGATACCCAAGTCCAATGTTTCAATCTTCTGCCACGACAGGCTGGCCTGTACGGCATTCGGCGAGCCGTAATAATAACTTGCTTTGTCGCCGGCCAGCCACGAAGATTGCGCATAAGCCATAGTCGGCAGGTAGAGGGTACTGGATACGCTTTGGTCGCCTAATATTCCCCATGACGCCCGGATTTTGGCAAAACCAAGGATGTGCCCGATATCCCAATCTTCTACAAAATTTTCCTTTGTCAGTATCCAACCGCCGGAAAACGAGGGGAGCCACGTCCATTTCATGGAAGACGGAAACACAGAGGAGCCGTCGTACCGCAAATTGGCTTCCAGTAAATATTTATCCAAAAACGCATAGTTGACGCGCCCGAAAAACCCTGCCTGCGCACTCCAGCCGGCGTCGCCGCCAACTGTTTGCGTACCGGTAGCATAGTTGAACTGCGGATTTTCATAGTCGGTCAAATCTAATTTTTCCGCAGAAACCTGGTTCCATTCATTGGCCACGATATTTGTTCCCAGCATAAATTTAAAGGCGTGTTCCTGCTCCGCGCCCAATTTTAAATTATAGGTAGTATAAGCGTTGAACGTATTGTTCCGCGTAATACTCCGCAAACTGTATATCTGGCTCAATTCACCGGAACCCGGAGGGTCATAGGTAACTTTAGCAAACCGGTAAGCCGGTACGCCGCCGTTCTGCGCAATATTTCCGTCATCATCCACATATATCCGGTTACCGTTTTCATCCGTCCAAGGCACCGGAGAGGCATTTAAACTCCAACTATCCAATGCAGTAAACTTCGGAAGGTTAAAATTTCTGTTTTCTTGTTGGTTATAATAGGTATAATCCACTTCCAAATTCCAGTCTTTCGTAAAATTGATAGTTGCCCCGAAGTTGAGGTTGAAATACAGGTATTCCCTGTTAGAAGTAATCGTATTGGCTGTTTCGGTAACAGGCCCCCTCACGGGGACGCCGTGTTCTTCAACCCCTATCGGGAACAGGGATGAGAACCGGTACAGGTAATACCAGGGGTCGGAGCGCGTCGCTCCCGAAGTAGGATAACGTTTGTTGCGGTCGGAAAACATAGCGCCGCCACGTAAGGTTAAGAAATTATTTACTTCCGACGTAAGGCTGAGAGTGGCATTGTAGCGCGTAAAATCATCTACTTTGGCCGGCTTCATCATCCCGTTTTGATGCACATAGCCTGCGCTGAGGTTGTAGGCGGTTTTACCGCTTTTGCCGTTGACCGAAAAGTTATGCGTCATCGTCGGCGCCCATTCCCTTACCATCACTTCATACGGGTCGTACAGGCGCACGCCCATCATATTGCTGCCGTCCATATACCAGTCCCTGTTATACACTACCGGGTCAGTCGCTTTGACCGTCCCGCCGTAATTTTCCTGCCATGCTATAGTTCTGTAATAACTTTGCCGGTTTACTTTCATGTAAGAACCATACGTTTGGCCAGGGGTTATCCGTTCACTCGCCGACAATATATAATCCAGCGCATCCACGCCGGCCATGTTAATTTCCTTGGCTACGTTTTGCCAGGAAAAATTACCGGAATAGTTGACGGTAATTTTATCGGCATTTACGCCTTTCTTGGTCGTAATCAAAATTACGCCAAAGGCGCCCTTTGCCCCGTAAATAGAGGACGACGCCGCATCTTTCAACACCGAGATAGATTCAATATCGTCGGGATTGACCATTTGAATGCTTGGTACCTCCACATTATCTACCAATATCAGCGGCGATTTGACACTTTGAATAGAGGCGAACACCCCGCGAATGCGAATCAAGGGGTCTGAACCGACTTCGCCGCTGGGAACACGAACATTCACGCCAGCTACCGCGCCCTGCAACCCGCGCCCTACGTCCACTATCGGGCGGCTGGCTAAGGTTTTCTCTACATCCACGCTCGCTACGGCGCCGGTAAGGTTTTCTTTCTTCTGCATACCGTAGCCGACCACCACCACTTCATCCAGCACCTGGCTGTCTTCCTGCAACACCACCTGTATGGTATTGGCCACGCCGACAACCACCGATTGCGTTTTGTAGCCCAAAAAGGAAATGTTTAAGGTCGCGCCTTCCCGTACGGTAATGGAAAAATTACCATACACATCGGTCATCACGGCGTTGGTCGTACCTCTTTCGACCACAGACGCGCCGATAATGGTTTCGCCTTTTGCATCGGCTACTGTGCCGGTTAATGTTTTTGTTTGCTGTTGCGCATTCACCGGCATAATGCAACACATCCAACACAGGCATGCGCCTGCGACAAGGCAAGCTCTACGTATCAGCTTGCTGCTTGGTTTGTTCAGTTTTTTAAATTCCATAGATAATTAAATTGGGTTAATAAATAAATTAAAAAATCATATATTGATATTTCGTTAATTTTATCTTTTCATTTCCTTTTTCTTTCCTCTCCCGATTTGACATACTCAGTCAAATTTTTTTTTAAGTTCTTTATCGTCAGCGCTTGTCAAAAACGCTACATTCGCCTGTCCCCTGTTATTGCATTTTATTATTTCGTTGTTTTTCCGGTTGTTCCATTTCACGGGGATTTTACTTTTGGGCGAAAATATTATTTTTCATACCCTTTTTCATACCCTCTTTTGTTCTTCTGTAATCGTTGATATTCCTACGTTTATCTTGTAATTTCCGCCTTTATTTTTTCTATTTTCATGCCGGAATTCATGCCGCTTTGCTGTATTTCCCTGTATTCCAAAACCAATTTTTGACTGAGTATGTCAATTCAAAATTCGGCCGCAAAAGTAATATATTTTTTTTAAACACACACATAATTGTTAATAAAAAGTTAAAAAAAGATAAAAAATGATTGAGTAGGAAGAGGAAATAGTTAAAAGTTAAGAACTAAAAGTTAAAAGTTGTCCCCACAGATGAACAAAGAATTATAACAGATTTCACAGATTTAATCTGTGAAATGGGAAAAAATCTGTGAAAATCTGTGGGGGAACCTTCAACTTTTAACTTTTAGTTTTTAACTCTTAACTCAATTGTAACAATATCGCAAACCGTTTGTAATAGCGGAAAGGTATTTTTGTGCCGTCAATAAAAATAAAAGAACGATGAACTACCGGTTAACGCAACGTGTTGTCTTTGCAGCGATGGTCATTCGAGGACAGTATTTTATTTGTACCTTTGCCAAGACTTTTTTTACTAACCATCATGGGCGAAAAAATATTATTAGTCGACGACGACAAGGATATCTGCGAAATCCTTGCGTTCAACCTTTCCAACGAAGGATACCAAATCGATTGCACGTATTCAGCCGAAGACGCGCTGAAGAAATTTACGCCCGCCTATTCGTTAATCCTGCTGGATGTAATGATGGGCGGCATGTCGGGCTATAAAATGGCGGAACACCTGCGCCGCAACGGCTATTCCGTCCCCATTATTTTCCTGACGGCAAAAGATACGGAAAACGATATGCTCACCGGCTTTTCGGTGGGCGGCGATGATTATGTTTCTAAACCTTTTTCCATTAAAGAAATCGTGGCGCGCGTAAAGGCGGTGCTGAAACGTGCGTCGGGCGCAAAAGAAACCGGCGGCCGGCTGGCGTTCGGCGACGTGGTAATCGCTTTGGAAACAAAAGAAGCGCTTGTCGGCGGAAAAGCCCTGCCGTTGACCAAAACCGAGTTCGAAATCCTTGCGCTGCTGGCCACCAACCCGTCGAAGATTTTCCGCCGGGAAGATATTATCGACCGTATATGGAAAGACGCTATCTACACTACCGAACGAACAATCGATGTACATATCACCCGGCTGCGGAAAAAACTGGGCAAACACGCCTCCCTTATCTCCAGCCGCTCCGGATACGGCTACCGGTTTAATATCCCCGCGTGATGAAACTTTCGTACAAGCAACGGCTGACCGTCAGTTTCTGTATTATCCTTGCGGGATTCACCGCCGGCATCGCCGCCTTTGAACACTACCGCGAAAGAGCCTACAAAACCGAAGCGCTCAAAGAAAAATTAGACGCGTACTGCCAAATGGCGGAAACCAGTTTGCAGTCGGCAGTAGGCAGTCTGCAGTTTTTAGGTGGCAGTTTTCAGTCGGCAGTAGGCAATAATACTGACTCCGGCGCCAGCCCACTGCCTACTGCAAACTACAAACTGCCTACTGGCTCCGGCGATAGCCTACTGCCTACTGCAAACTGCCTACTGCTACTCCTCCCTCCATCCATACGTTTTACGTGGATTGATGCGCAGGGGGAGGTGCTGTACGATAACCTTCTTTCGCCGGGCACGCCGCTGGAAAACCATGCCGGGCGGCCGGAAATAGTACAGGCCGCCAAAGAAGGCAAAGGCTCCGATATTCGTATTTCCTCTTCCAACAACCGCGAATACCTCTACTACGCCAAGCGGCTCGAAAGCAGTAAGCAGTCGGCAGTCGGCAGTGGGCAGTCGGCAGTGGGCGATAATACGGACTCCGGCGCCAGCCTACTGCCTACTGAAAACTGCCCACTGCCCACTGTTTCCTACATCCGCATGGCATTGCCCTATGATATTCATGTACGGCATTTCCTGAAGCCCGGTAACGGTTTTTTATATTTCATCCTGGCGCTGTTCGGCGTGGGGCTGCTGTTTATAAATTATGTGGCGGGACGGTTTGGAAGGTCTATCCGGCAGCTGCGCGACTTCTCCCGCGCCGCCGGCAATGACACCCTCACCCTCGCTGCCGCCGGTACGCATTTCCCGGACGACGAACTGGGCGACATCGGCACAAAAATCGTGCACAATTACCTTCAGCTGAAAACGCAGGAAAAAAAGATAGCCCTCGAAAAAGAAAAACTCCTGCAACACGTGCAGCATTCCGCCGAAGGCATTTGTTTCTTTACCCCCGACAGGAAAGTGGCCTTCTACAACCCCCTATTCCTGCAATACCTGAATATTCTCGGCGAAGAAATCACCACCGACCCCGCACACATCCTCGAAGAGGAATTCTTTAACCAGTTTGCAGTCGGCAGTAGCAGTAGGCAGTCGGCAGTTTGCGATAATACGGACTCCGGCGCCAGCCTACTGCCTACTGAAAACCGCCCACTGCCCACTGGTACCATTTCCCGTCAGGGGAAATGTTTCCTGATGCGCGTAAACCGTTTTGACGATAACAGCTTTGAGGTGGTGCTGAACGATATTACCCCGTCGGAAAAAACGCGCCGGCTGAAACAGGAACTGACCGGGCATATCGCCCACGAACTGCGCACGCCGGTAACCAGCATTCGCGGATACCTCGAAACCATCCTCGAACAGCCCCTGACGCCGGAGAAAAAACAGCATTTCCTGCAAAAAGCCTACCGGCAAACATTGATGCTCTCGGAAATGATTCGCGACATGAACCTGCTGACAAAGCTGGAAGAACCCTCCGGCACCTTTGCCTTGAAACCCGTGTCGATAGCGGGGGTGATAAAAAACGTGGCCGGCGACATGGCCGCCCTCCTGGAAGCGCAGGACATTACGGTGGAAACCGGGCTGCCGCAAAACGCATGGGTCTACGGCAACGAAAACCTCCTCTACGCCGTTTTCCGTAACCTGATGGAAAATGTAGTGCACCATGCCGGAAAACAGGTGAAAATACTCATTACGCAATACGCCGCCGACAGGGGCTTCCTCCATTTTTCCTTTGCCGACACCGGCGTGGGCATTGCCGACCCCCGCCACCTGCCCCGCCTCTTCGAACGCTTCTACCGCGTAACCGAAGGGCGTACGCGCGACACCGGCGGCACCGGGCTGGGGCTGGCCATCGTGAAAAACATTATCGTATTCCACAAAGGTACCATTACCGTGAAAAACCGCACCGGCGGCGGATTACAGTTCCTCTTCAGCCTGCCGGAAACTCCGGGAATGGAGAATGTCTCTTGAGTTAAGAACTAAGAACTAAGAACTAAGAGTTGGCTGGCGCCTTTTTGAGTTAAAAGTTAAAAACTAAAAGTTAGCTGGCGCCAGCACTTTTAACTTTTAGTTTTTAGTTCTTAACTCAAAAAAAACGCCGGTATTGCTACCGGCGTCTTTCATTCAATTTCCGCATGTAGGGGCGAAAAATTTTTCGCCCCTACGCCGTTCGCCATTCCCCGTTCACCGGCAGTCAGGGGAATGGAATATTTTGCGTATATTTGTGGGAAAAAGATAGAAGTTATGCAAGTATTATTGAACATTCCGGATATAAAAGCCCCTTTTTTGATGGATGTATTGCAGCATATTTCGTATGTAAAAGTAAAACCCCTTACCGACGAAAAAGCGCTTTTATTAACAGAAATACGCGAAGCGGTGGAAGAAATGAAACTAATTAAAAGCGGGAAAAAGAAAGCCCGTAATATGGAAGATTTTCTCCATGAGCTATAAAGTAAAAACCATCGCGGTTTTTGAGCGGCAGGCTAAACGGCTGGTCAAAAAATACGCTTCCCTCAAAAAAGAACTTTGGCGTTTATCCCAACAATTGTCCACCACTCCGGAGCTGGGCGCATCGCTCGGCTCAAATTGTTTTAAAGTTCGCATAGCCATCGCCTCAAAGGGTAAGGGAAAATCAGGCGGAGCGCGTGTTATTACACATTTTCTTGTGTCCAACGATACGGTTTATTTACTTTCCATATACAACAAATCGGAACGAAGCGACATAACCAATAAGGAATTGGCGGAACTGTTAACCTGCCTGGACGCTCCGGAGACATAAGCGGGTCAACGGGGAGGAAAATGGAGAGTGGAGAATGCCTCTTGAGTTAAGAACTAAGAGTTAAGAGTTGGCTGGCGCCGGAGGTCAGTAGGCAGTTCTCAGTTAGCAGTAGGCAGTCATTCATAATTCATAATTCATAATTAAAAAACATTCTCCATTAACTAAGCCCGGAGGGCTTACATTTTCATAACCCCATGCAAGTGGAGCGCAGCGGAACGCAGCATGGGGCAAGATGGCACTTCCTGCCACTCGCGCGGAGCACCCGCTTTCCGCTATGCACGGACAGTGCGCCGCGCGAAAGGCGCAGGCGTTCTTCTTCCGCAGGCTGCGCTCCGCTTGCCTGCGGTTATGAATATTTCGCCCCTTCGGGGCTTTTTTGAGTTAAGAACTAAAAGTTAAGAACTAAGAGTTAGCTGGCGCCAGCACTTTTAACTTTTAGTTTTTAGTTCTTAACTCAAAAAAAACACCGGCATGTTTCCATACCGGCGTATTTCATTTTCCGCATGTAGGGGCGAAAAATTTTTCGCCCCTACGCCGTTCACTGGTGACCGTTCACCCTTCACCCTTCACCCTTCACCGCCCCGTCAGGGGATGATCGCATTCATTATCGCTCCGAACGGCCCTTTCTCGCCGCGGGTGTTCTCCCAGCGGAGGGCGAAGTAGAGGACTTTGCCGCGGTCTTCGTCGGCGAATTCGAGGGTCAGCGGGGTGTGCGTGTCAAACGACGAATTGGTCAGGTCGTTGATATGCAC
>JAITSM010000139.1 GCA_031287815.1 Prevotellaceae bacterium | reverse complement strand
ACGTTTCTTTGGGTTTTAATTTTATTCAGATAGTTCGAAATTGTGAAGATTTCAAAAGGAGAATAAAAGCGGTCAAAATGAGAAAGAGCATAAATCGGGTGCAAAGGTAGAAAAGTTTTTTTAAATACAAAATAAATTTAAGAAACAGGAACGCTTGGAAGATTCAAAAATTTAAAGATTTAAAAAAACGCCGGCAGGTTTCCTACGTATGGCTAAAAACGGTAAGCCCGTCGTAGGCGGGGGCGACGTTATGCGGCAGGGTGGCGGCCAGTTCAGCGTGCCGCTCTATTTGGTGCGAGAGGTGGGAGAGGTAGAGTTGCTTTGGCTGCAATTCTTCCGCCAGCGCCAACGCTTCCGGCAGTGAAAAATGCGACAGGTGCGGCGTGCGGCGGATAACATTTAATGTCAAAATATCGAGGTTATGCAGCTTCTCTTTTTCGCGGCTGTCGATGTAGCTGGCGTCGGTGATGTAGGCTATCCTGCCGATACGGAAACCCAGCACTGGCAACCGGTGGTGCAGCGCGCGAATGGGTAATACCGTTACGCCCTTTATCGTAAAAGGATTTTCATCGATAGTAATCAAATTAAATTCCGGCACGCCCGGATACTTTTCTTCGGCAAAGGCATAGGCATACTCCCGCTTCAGGGCTTGCTGTACGCGCACTTCGGCATAGACGTCCACCGGCTGCCCAGAAGTATAATTTAATGCCCGCACATCGTCCAGCCCGCCCGTGTGGTCTTTGTGCTCATGGGTGAGTAAAATGCCGTTGAGTTGTTTTACCTGCGCCCGCAACAGCTGTTGCCGGAAATCAGGCCCCGCATCCACCAGGATGGAAACGCCATTGGATTCAATGAGCGCCGAAGAGCGCAGCCGCTTATCGCGAGGGTCGGCGGAAGAACAAACATCGCAATCGCAGGAAATCACCGGAACGCCCTGTGAGGTGCCGGTGCCGAGAAAAGTTAGTTTAGTCATAAGGCGTGAAGGGCGCAAGTTAAAAGTTGTCCCACAGATTTACACAGATTTTTTCAGATTACACAGATTTTTTTTTAATGGAGAATTGAGAATGAAGGATGCTGGCGCCAGCATTCATCCCTTTCATCCCTTTCACCGTTTTCCGTAGTAAAAGCAGGCAAGCAGCCACAGCGTTATGCCGCCGCCGATGATATAAGCCCACATGGGCGGCAGGGCAAATCCTTCGGCAGCAATCAGGATATAAGTAGTGCAAACAGCCGTCATAAACAGCGCAGGAAAGAGGGTGATGTAATAATTCTTCCGCATCTTTGCCAGATATACGGTTATCGCCCATAGCGTAAACACCGCCAGCGTTTGGTTGCACCATGCAAAGTACCGCCAGATGACGTCGAAACTTTCTTTACTCAGCAGCAGTAGCAGGATACATACGGCGAACAAAGGCGCCGACACCATGATGCGGCTCCGCAGTTTTTTCTGGGAAAAGTTTAAAAAGTCCGCCATCATCAGGCGCGCCGAGCGGAATGCCGTATCGGCCGACGTGAGCGGCGCAGCTATGACGCCCAGCAAGGCCAGCACCGCGCCGAATGATCCCAGCCAACCATGGGCGATTTTATCGACCACAATAGCGGCGCTGTTGTTGTTCGCTTTCATAAAACTATGGAAGCCGTCCAGCCCGTTGAAGAAAGCCATAGCGGCGGCCGCCCATATCAACGCTACAATGCCTTCCGCCACCATCGCGCCGAAAAACACTTTCCGCCCGTCGGCTTCATTCTTCAAACAGCGCGCCATGAGCGGCGACTGGGTGGCGTGAAACCCGGAAATAGCGCCGCATGCCACCGTAATAAACAGCATGGGGAACAGCGGCAACTCCGCCGCATCGGGATGTTTGTTCCCAAGATTTGCGATGGTCAATTCCGTCATATTTCCCGGATGAAATAACAATACCGCCAAAATGCTTATAGCCATAAACAGCAAGGCAAACCCGAATACCGGATAAATCCGCCCGATAACTTTGTCAATGGGAAAAAGCGTCGCCATGATGTAATAGCAGAAAATAACGACCACCCAAATGCGGTAATCCACCGCGCCGTTGGCCAGTTTGGTCAGCAAGTCCGCCGGCCCCGACACGAACACCACCCCCACGAGTATCATCAAAAGGACAGTGAAGCCGCGCAACACCTGTTTCACCGTCCAGCCGAGCTGGTCGCCGATAATTTCCGGCAGGCTTTTCCCGTCAGTGCGCAGCGAAATCATTCCCGAAAGGTAGTCGTGCACAGCGCCGCCGAAGACCGTGCCGAACACAATCCACAGAAACACCACCGGCCCGTACATGGCGCCCATCACAGCGCCGAAGATAGGCCCCAGTCCGGCAATATTTAGGAACTGTATCAGGAAAATCCGTTTGTTCGACAGGGGAACGTAATCCACGCCGTCGGTAAGCGTGTAGGCGGGCGTCGGGCGGTTTTTGTCCGGCGCAAAAACTTTATCCACATATTTTCCGTACACAAAATACATGGCCACCATGAACAGTAAAGCAATAAGAAAGGAAATCATCGGACAACAATTTATAGGTTGCAAAGGTACGATAATTTTGAAATAATATAGCCTTTTTAACGGTCAACGGCCAACGGTGGCTGGCGCCGGAGGGCAGCAGGCAGTTTTCAGTTTTCAGTAGGCAGTCATCAGAACCCATACTCCGGCGCCAGCCAATTCTCCATTCTCCATTAAATGGCTACTGAGGTTGTTTTTTGGGGAAATTAGGTTTTTTTAAACTAAGAACTAAGAGTTGGCTGGCGCCAGCACTCTTAGTTCTTAGTTCTTACCTCTTAGTTCTTACCTCCCTACTGCAAAAACCCTACCGGCTGCACCAGGATAATCGCTTGCTTGGCGGTCAGGCCTAATGTTTTTGAAAGTTCGTCCTGCTTGAACGAGCCGCGCGCCACCGTTCCCAAGCCTTCGGAGGCGGCGAATAAATAAATGTTTTGTGAAATGTAACCGCTCGAAATGCGTGCGCTCTCCACAGATGATTTGTTTAAGTCGGCAACCATAATAATCGACAGCGCCGCATGGTTACTGATGTCCGGCTGCCCGAGCGCCTCCGTGAAGTTGCCTTTGGCCACGGATTTCAAATGGTGTTGCTTGGCGTCGTAAAAATAGACGCCGTCATCCAGCAACACGTACAACTCCATTTCCTGCCTGTTCATGGCCGTAGGCGCCGTGCGTTTGTCGTTCCTGTTGAAGCCGTTGGCCACCCACAGCAAGTTGGATAATTGTTGCGCCGGCAGGTCCTTTTTGACATACGAGCGTTCGGAACGGCGCAGGTTCACTGTTTCCAGAAATGATTTGCCGCCTGTTTTTTCCGGCGAAAGCAGGTTGATGTCCTGTGCCTGTGCCGAAGCAACGAAGCACGCCAATGCGAATAGTAAAAATCCCTTTTTCATAATTTCCTTTTTTAAAGTTAAAATTTATAGTAAAATGTGACTGTAAAAATAATAATAAATACTGTTTCACACAAACATTTTTTGTATATTTGCGCCATAGTAAATTATTGTATGCGGAAAATCATCATTATTGTTGTGCTTGTGTTTGCCTGTTCCGCTTTGTGGGCGCAGGAGGTAGTCACCGGGTTGTACATAAACCGGCAAGTCCAGCCGCAGCCTGCGGAAAGGAATACAGGGGCGTTGCGGCCTTATTCGCGAAGCATGTCGCTGCAATCGGCGTCTTTTTTGGAGCTGCCGTTTGTCGATGATTTTGCGGAAAACCACCCCTGGCCGGATCCCGGTTTGTGGGAAAGCAACGGCGTATTTGTGAATACCAATTACGGCATCCATACGCCCACCATCGGCGTGGCCACCTTTGACGCGCAGGACGGGAACGGGCATATTTATAAAAGTATCGGCCAATCGCCCGGCGCCGACACGCTCGCCAGCCGCGCCGTCAATCTGCAGGGAAAAGAGAAAGAGGGAGTGGTGTTGAGTTTCTTTTACCAGCCCGGCGGCATAGGCGACCTGCCGGAAAGTAATGATTCGTTGAAACTGCAATTTTTTTCCGCTAACGGAAACCGGTGGGAAACAATATGGGCGGCGTCGGCCAATGAACGCAACGACAGCATAACCGAAAATTACCGGCTGCCGGGCATCACCAGGAGTTACGGAAATGATACTATCCACACGAAATTCCGTTACGTGGCGCTGGCTATCGACGAGCCGGATTTTTTACACAACAATTTCCGTTTCCGTTTTGTCAACCTGGTAAGCATGGCAAACAGCCCTGTGCCGGGACGCGAAAGCAACTGCGACCATTGGCACCTTGACTTTGTGTACCTTGCCGGCAACCGCACGGTAACGGATTCGCTGCTGCCCGACGTGGCGATTTGCGAGCCGCAACGGCCGGTAATGCAAGTTTATTCCTCCGTGCCGTCGACCCATTTAAACAGCATTGATGCGCAACGGCAGCTGTTCGGCGACTTCCTGCAATTCTCCCTGACCTATCAAAATTTCGGATGGGGCACAAATAATATTACCCGCCGCTTTGCCATTACGCCGCTTGCCGGCAGCGATTCAGCCCCCGAAGGATATGCCGGCGGTTCCGAAAATATTTTTGCCGGGCAACGGTTTGTGCGCAATTACCCGTTCGACCTGTACGACTTTTCCACTTCCGGCGACTCGGCGGTGTTTGAAATAATGAGTTACCTGGTTACCGACAACGATCCGGCGCCATTGCGCACGGCTTTGCGGCACAACGATACGACACGCTACCTCCAGCAATTTTACAACTATTACAGTTACGACGACGGCACGGCGGAAAACGGCTATGGGTTATTCGGCACCGGCACCGCCAACGGACAGGTGGCCGTGCGCTTCACGCCCTACCAGACCGACAGTTTGCGAGCCGTCAGCATGTATTTTAACCTGGCGCGCGACAGCGCCAATGCCAAAAGCTTCCGCATCGTGGTGTGGGCTGATAACAACGGGCAGCCGGGCAAGGTATTGTCCGATCCAAAAGTCAGTTCGCCGGCGTTCAGCGACGGATTGAACCAGTTTATCACCTACAAATTGCCAAAAGCTATTGAACTGAAACGCGGGCAGCCCTTCTATATCGGCTGGATACAGCAGACCGAAGCATTCCTGAATATAGGCTACGACGCCAACAGTGCGCCCGGCAGCGTTACTTTTTGCAATATCAACAACACGTGGTATCCCTCGCTCTATACGGGTGCGCTGATGCTCCGCCCGGTATTCGGCAAGGCGTCCGGCATTCCTGCCGATGCCGTGCCGCTCACGCCCGACGCCGCCCCATCCGCTGCGCAAAACATAACGGTCTTTCCGAATCCTGCCGCCGACGTGGTAAACCTTCGTTACGAAACGGAAACCGAAAACAACATTATCCCTGCCTCCTGCCGCATCGACCTGTTCGACATGAGCGGGCGCCTTGTGCGTACCATCACTACCACCAACGGCAGCTTTTCCGTACAGGGACTGGAGAACGGCCTCTATGTGCTGCGCATCTACGAAAACAACCAATTCGCAAGTACCCGGAAAATTTTAGTGCAACGGTAGTTTTGAGGTATGAATTATGAAGTGGCTGGCGCCTATGAAGAATAGAGATTATCTACGCCAAAATAGAGGAGTTTTACGAAAAAACAGCCTGGTTTTATTATTGTTCTTGGGTGTTCTTGTTAACACAAAACTTTATGGACAGATACAAATAGAATCTTCTTATATGCTGCCGTCAAATTATCGTGATGATTCCAATACGAAAACAGGCGGCAAGGGGGATTTCAAAGATACCAGGTTAGGATTGCAAATACCGGTTTATATGAAATTGAATGAATTGGAGCAACCAACTGCATGGGCTATAGCGGCGCAGGGACAATATGCGGCAATGAATAATACAGGCATGACGGACGATTTGTGTATTGGACAACTGTTGAATGTGGAGCTGGGCGTTATGCATATGCGGCCGCTAAGTCCAAAATGGTCGCTTTTTGCATCGTTGGGGGGAGGCGTCTATACCGATTTATCTGCATTTTCAGGCAACAGTATTTTGGCTCAGGCGGGAACACTTTTTATCAGGCGTATGTGCCCCAATATGGATTTGGGTGTTGGGGTCGCATTAAATAACGTATTAGGGTATCCCATGCTATTTCCTTCCCTTTATTTTGACTGGAAAACAGGCAGTAAATTTGAATTGAAAATATCTTTATATGAAAACGGGTTATTATCCGTTGGATATAAATTTAATGATATTATCAGGCTGCGATTTTTGACACAGGCAAAAGGTATGGTCGCTATGGTGAGAAGAAACAATAAAACAATGATGTTTTCCCAACAATTTGTGGTTATTGGATTGCAACCTGAAATTTATGTAAACAAACTATTTTCCATTCCAATTACCGTCGGGGCTTCAGTAAGGCGGGAAACCTATTTTCAGGAAAGAACGTTGGTGTCATTTTTTCATGTCGAGGAAAATTATCCCAGTTTTGCTCCTGCGGCATATATTTCTGCCGGATTAAAATTCTTTTTCGATGAATAAATTTGCGTATATCTCTCCTATAAATTTCATTTTTATCCATCTGTGCATAATATAATTTTTTTCGTGTACCTTTGTGAAAAAATTAGGGGCTACCGATTATGATGACAAAAGAGCAACATATTGGTTACTGGATAAACTCGGCAGAGGAAGATTGGCTTTCCGTAGCAGCATTGCAGGACAGGAAACGCTATCTGCACTGTTTGTTTTGGGCACATTTAATGCTTGAAAAATTGGCTAAAGCCATTTGGGTAAAATATCATGAGGAAAATTTACCGCCCAAAATTCATAATATTACTTGGCTCCTGAGTAATTCCAATATTAATTTGGGCAAAGACAGAATGGCCTTTGTGGCAAATTTCAACGAATTCCAGTTATCAGGCCGCTATCCGGATTATCTGAACAAAATACATGCCGTTTGTACCGAAAGTTTTACAATTAGTGAGCTGGCAAAAGCAAAGGAGATAAGAACATGCTTACTCGAAATACTGCAATCAAAATAGCTGAAAACTATGCGCGGGAAATAGAGGCGTCCGGCGTTCGTCTGCGTGCTGTTATTCTGTTTGGCTCGTTTGCCAAAGGTACGCAACACGAATGGTCTGATATTGATGTGGCGTTAGTTGCCGACGAATTTACAGGACTGGGGTTTGTCGACAAAAAACTATTCCCTTATATTGGAATAAAACAACCTTATCTTCGTATTGAATCAAAAACTTATCCTACCGAATATTTTCATTCCGGAGATCCATTCATTGAAGAAATCAAAAGAGAAGGGATCTTGATAAAAACGAGCGGAAAGTAACTATTTTTCCGTTGGGAAGATTAGTTACATTTAAATTTCCTCCCTCACGCTTCGTTCTCGTATTTTTCAAATGTTTTTACGATATGTTTCACCAGCGGATGCCGGATGATGTCGCGCTGGTCGAAGAAGACAAAGCCAATGTCCTTGACCGGTTGCAGCCATTGCATCACGCGCTGCAAGCCCGAGTCGGAACGGCGCGGCAAGTCAATTTGTGTAATGTCGCCGGTAACGATAAACTTGGCGTTATTGCCCATGCGGGTGAGAAACATTTTCAATTGCCCGGTGGTGGTGTTCTGCGCTTCGTCCAAAATCACAAAAGCATTATCAAGCGTGCGGCCGCGCATGTAGGCAAGCGGTGCAATCTGCACCGTCCCTTCTTCCATATATTTTTCCAGCTTACGCGCGGGAATCATATCGTGCAGCGCATCGTACAGGGGTTGGAGGTAGGGGTCTAACTTTTCTTTCATGTCGCCCGGCAGGAAGCCCAGCCGCTCGCCCGCTTCCACTGCGGGGCGCGTCAGGATAATCCGCTTAATTTCTTTATTCTTCAGGGCGCGGACGGCTAAGGCAATCGCCGTATAAGTCTTTCCCGAACCCGCAGGGCCAATGGCAAACAGGAGGTCGTTCTTTTCATAGAGCGTTACTAACTTTTTTTGGTTGGCCGTGCGTGCGCGCACTACGCGGCCGTCGGCGCCGTACACAATCACATCGGCAGGCAGGCTGGCGGCGTCTAACGGCTTTCCGCCGGCTAACTGCTCCACGTCTTCCACAGTAAGACGCCCCTTGCGTGCGTGGTAATCGACTAACTGCAACAGTTTATTTTCAAAATCGTCCATCTCGCTGTCTTTGCCGAATACCTTTATTTCGTTACCGCGCGCTACGATTTTCAGGGTAGGGAATTGTGCCGCCAAGCGGTCGTACAGCACATTGTTTACGCCATACAACTCTACCGGCTCAATGCCTTCCACGATGATTATTTTTTCGCACAATCCTCCTGTATTTTCTTTCGGAAGGCAGTGCGGCGCACGGTGGATAGCTTTTTTTTTCATTGCCTGCTTGCTTGTTGTTCGTTTAGTGGAGCGGCTTCCGGGAAACCGCTGTTTTCTTTATTATACAGTTCCCGCATGTTTTTTGCAAAGTCGTTCATCTTAAAAAAATCCGCTTCGTTTGCAAAGAACGCCGGGTTATTTTCGAACTCGTCGACCGGCGCCACGTAAAACCGGCGTTGCTTTCCGGCAGCCGGCTTGTAAACCCACACTAACTGGTACCCGCATTCGTCAATAGTAATTTCACGCCCGTTTTTTAGTAGCCGGATATGCGCCATGGTGCCGCCATCGGTGTTTTTCGCCGACTGGTTT
>JAITSM010000090.1 GCA_031287815.1 Prevotellaceae bacterium | reverse complement strand
CGGTAACGGTCGAGGGATTGCCATATATATAAAAGCCTCGTCCGTTTTCTCCGTCGTAGCTTCCGCCGGCTACGGACACCGGGCTGATGGTTGCCGGTGTAAAAGTACCCGGCGTTGTGCCAGCGACGGAACAAAAGTCCACCCATACCCACACGCGGTTGTTGGCGGCTGTAGCAACATTCCATGCGACACGGAAAGTTACCTGTGATTTGTCATAATCTGCGCTGATGGGCGTGACGGTTGCCTGCGCAAAGGCGGTACAGCCCGTAAGCAACGCAAAAAAGAAAAGAATTGTTTTCATTGTTTTTTATTTTAAAATTGTTATTATTTTTTCGCAGCTTCGGGGCTGTTTTCAAACACAAACCAACCTTATAAAACAACCCCTTGCTGCGAATTTTTGTTCGCTGCCAATTTCATCATTTCAGTTTTATAAGTAATGTTTATCTTCTATAAAAACGAAACGCGAATTTGTTTTATTGTACATTGAGGCTCCGCTAAGACCCGTCATCAAAATAACCCAAATTCACGTTTAAAAGTAGAATTCACCTTTGATGACTTGAAATTTAGCGGACTTCAATGTACAGAAAAAGTCAAAATTATTGACTTTTGTTTCATAAAAAAGAACGTTATTAACGCTGCAAATATATTACTTTATTTTTTAATTGCAACTATTTTTGAAAAAAATTTTACCCCCCCCGAGTTAAGAACTAAAAGTTGGCTGGCGCCTTTTTAAAGTTAAAAGTTAAGAACTAAGAGTTGGCTAGCGCCAGCCAACTCTTAGTTCTTAACTTTTAGTTCTTAACTTTTAACTTCCTCCCCTTCATCGCCCGAAGGGCATTCTTCATTTACTCAGTCGCTGTCGAAGGTTCTACGGGCATCACCGGGAGATTGGAGAAATCGGGCTGTCCCGGCTGCACACGCTGCAACTCTTCCGGCACCGTGGAACGGGTATTTATATCCCCTCTGGAGACAAACATAGTAGCGGATAACGATAACACAAGAATGGCAATAGCCAGCGTCCAGGTGGCTTTTTCCAGGAAATCCGCCGTTTGGCGCACGCCGAAGGTCTGGTTGCCGGCGGCAAAATTAGCTGCCAAGCCCCCGCCTTTGGAGTTCTGCACCAGAACGACCAGCGTGAGAAGAATACTCACAATGATAAGCAATATTACTATGACGGTATACATAATTTTACGGTTTAATTTTTTTTATCTCTTGAATTTGGGCTGCAAAGTAAGCACTTTTTTCCGGATTTTGCAAAATTAATTTTTCATACGTTTCCAAAGCCAGCCCATACAGCTGTTGACTACGGTAAATTTTCGCCAATGTTTCCGTTACATAATCCATCTCGCCCACCGGCTCATTATCGCCCGCGCCTTGCCATTCGATAGCATCCAGCGGGGAAGTAGGCGGATTGATTTTCGGCTGCGCGACGATGAAACGCGACAACGGATCATTGTCTGTAGCCGTTAAGGGATTTAAATCCGATGAATTGAAATAGTCGCCGCCCGCTACGGTAAATGGTTTCTTCGGCGGCTTCGGTTCTTCCATCGGTTGCTTCGGCATTTCCGGCTCGTCGAACAAATCTATTTCTTCATTCGTCTCGTCGGCTCCTGTCGGCTGCTGCAACCGCCAATAGAAATGATTGCGGCTCGCGGCATACGCCGCCGCCATACCGGCATATTCGTTGCGTTCCTCCTCATTCCGGCGGAACGTCGTTTCCATCAGCAACTGGTGCGCCAGCGCAAACCAGGGGTACTGGGCAATCAGGGATTTTAATTCCGACGCCGTTTTCTCTCCGGCGCAGGTCGGAACGGCAAGTAACGTATAGAATTTTGTCGTATTCATTTACCAGTTGGCCACGGCCGTATTAAATACATTTTCTACCAGGATGTCCACTATTTCGACAACCAGCCGGTCTTGCACGGCGTCCAGTGACTGCGCAGCGGAAAAATCCGCTTCCGCCGAAAACGACTGGTCATAGCTTTGCTTCTCGTCTAACGAATTGGTGAACCTGATTTTTACTGTTATCTTCAAAGTGTTCAACGCCGCCATTTCGTTTGCCTGTACGGCTTTTGACACCACGTCATACCCTGTGATCTCCCCTTCGAAATGAAGGTCGCCGTCGCCATTCACAAATTCCAGTTTCGTCTGCCGGCGGAATTTTGTAATCAATGCTTCGGTAAAAGTATTACTCAAAGTAGGCATCACCGTTGGCGCCATGTTCTGGAAATAATCGATGCTGACGGTCTTTACATCCGGCGAAATCGACGTGCCCGTAAAGGAATAGCCGCCGCGGCAGGCAGGAAGCAATACCGTTGCGGCAAACAGTAACGCAAATAATGGAAAGTATATTTTCTTTGAACGTTTCATTTCAGGCGCGAATTATAGTTTATAGTGTCAATTTTCCAACCGGTATTCTTTTATTTTGCGGTATAGCGTACGTTCCGAAATACCCAAATCCTGTGCGGCTAATTTACGTTTGCCGTTGTGGCGTTCCAAGGCTTTTCGTATCAATTCTTCTTCTTTCTCCTGTATCGAAAGCGTTTCTTCCACTTCTTCGGGAATACTTTTTTCCGGTGCGGCATAGCTTTCCGTTGCCGGAATAATATAATCGTCCGGGACTACCGCCATGCTTTGCATAACAGGCGCCGCATTGGTCATCGCGGCCATCACCCGTTTCAAATCAGTTATATCCTGCCGCATGTCGAACAGGATTTTGTACAATATTTCGCGTTCCGAAGCGAAATCCGTCGTAGCCGGTTTGTTTTGGTAAAGAATCGGCAGCTTGGTTATTTCCTGTTCCGGCAAATAGCGGCGCAAAACGTCTGCAGCAATGGTGCGGCTATTTTCAATGACCGACAATTGCTCTACCACATTTTTCAGCTGGCGCACATTGCCCGGCCAGTAATAATTAAGCAGCACCTGTTGCGCATCGCCCGCCAGCGCCACAGCCGGCATACGGTAACGCTCGGCAAAGTCGGCGGCAAATTTGCGGAACAGTAAATAAATATCTTCCTTGCGGTCGCGCAACGCCGGCACATGGATAGGCACCGTATTTAAGCGGTAATACAAATCTTCACGGAAACGCCCCGACTGCACGGCTTGCATCACATTCACGTTGGTCGCGGCAACCACCCGCACATCGGTCTTTTGCACTTTGGAAGAGCCGACTTTCAGGAATTCGCCCGATTCCAGCACGCGCAACAAACGCACTTGCGTAGTCAAAGGCAACTCCGCCACTTCATCCAGAAAAATAGTGCCTTTATGCGCTTCCTCGAAATAGCCTTTACGCATATCATGCGCACCGGTGAACGAGCCTTTTTCATGCCCGAACAGTTCCGAATCAATCGTCCCTTCGGGAATAGCGCCGCAATTCACGGCAATATAAGAGCCGTGTTTGCGGCTACTGTACTGATGAATAATTTGTGGAAACACTTCTTTGCCCACCCCGCTTTCGCCGGTAATCAATACCGACAAGTCGGTCGGCGCCACTTGCCGCGCAATGTCCAGCGCACGGTTTAAGCCGGCAGCATTGCCGATAATATCAAACCGTTGCTTTATTGTTTGTACATCCATAGTTTACAAAGGTACAAAATTTTGTCATTCTTCAAAAATTCCATAGCCGGCAGCCAGGGCCGACGCATGTAGATTTTGATAAGTTCTAAAAGGAACTCTTTGCTCCTTTTTGTGCGGTGGGAAAGTTTTCTGCCGCTAAACAACAATCCAAAAATTTTATATGCGTCGACCCTGAATCCACATTAAAAAAATTTGGAATTTAAAAAAATGTGATTATATTTGCACCGGTTATTACTTGCTCTTTGACATTTTGAAATAGATATAAAAATATATATCGCTTTAGCTTTTATTCAGAAGAT
>JAITSM010000023.1 GCA_031287815.1 Prevotellaceae bacterium | reverse complement strand
GGAGGATGCCGCCGGCTCGTCTTTGCCTGTGTTGTACACAGGAATATTTTCCACGTTCGATGCAGTTGTTTTTTGTGTGGCGCAACCTGCTGCCAACAGCAACAAGCCCGCAAGAAGAAAGAAATTTTTTTTCATACTGTTATTATTTATGGTTTCATGTTTAAAGTTTAAGGTTCCGGCGCCAGCCAACTCTTAGTTCTTAACTTTTTTTTTGCAGCCACAGGGCTGTTTTGCAAACACAAACCAACCTTATAAAACAACCCCTTGCTGCAATTTTTTATTCACTGCCAATTGTTACGAGTTTAGTTTATTCTTTCGGCTCATACGCGTAAAACTAAAAACGTGAACTTATTTTATTGTTACAAGAGGTTCTTGACTACCTAACATTATAATAAAAAAGTCCACGTTTTCCATACGTGCGTTTTACTTTTATTCATAATGTTTAGAAATTGTCAAGATTTCTTGTAACGAATAAAAAATACCCAATATATCAAAGAACGTATCTACGCTGCAAATATAATTACATTTTTTTTAATTCCAAATATTTTTGAAAAAATTTTTCGTAAGATAATTTCGGCATCAGCCGACTCATGATTCATGACTAACCAACCCATCCCTGGGCAGTCAGGGCGATGGCTTGGTTGTCGGGCGTGAGGAGGCAGGCTCCTTCGGAAGGAGGACAGAGGTGCCCGATAATATCGACGCTTGGCAGCTCCTTGCGAATAGTGTCGTACAGCGCTACCGGCACGGTGAACAGCAGCTCGTAGTCGTCGCCGCCGTGCAGGGCGGCAGTAACCGCGTCGATGTGTATTTCGTCCGCCAGGCGGAAGGTTTCCGACGCAATGGGCAGGCGTTCCAGATAAATGCGCACGCCGCAGTTCGACTGCTTGCAGAGGTGCAGCGCGTCCGACGCCAGCCCGTCGCTCACGTCAATCATCGAGGTGGGGAGAATGTGGTGCTGCGCCAGCAGTTCAATAATGTCCTTGCGCGCTTCGGGCTTCAGGTGCCGTTGGAGAATATAATTGTACCCTTCCAGCTGGGGCTGTTTGCGGGGGTTTCCATCAAACACGCGTTTTTCGCGCTCGAGCAGTTGCAGCCCCATGTAGGCGGCGCCCAAATCGCCGGTGAGGCAGAGGAGGTCGGCCTGTTTCCCGCCGGAGCGGTACACTATGTTTTCTTCCGGCGCTTCGCCGGTAACGGTAATGTGCAATGTCAGCCCGGTGAGGGAGGTGGTGGTGTCGCCGCCGGCCAGATCCACCCCATAATGTTCGCAGGCGATTTTCACGCCGGCATACAGTTCTTCCACTTCTTCCACACAAAAGCGTTTGTCCAGGCCAATGGAAAGCAGGATTTGTCGCGGCGTGGCGTTCATGGCGTAAATATCGCTGACGCCCGCCGTAACCAGTTTATAGCCGAGATGCTTCAGCGGCGTATAGGTTAAATCGAAATGAATGCCTTCCAGGAACAATTCGGCAGACACGACGGTGGCCGCCTTTTTATAACGGACGACAGCCGCATCGTCGCCAATGCCTTTGAGGGTAGAGGGCTGTTTGAGTTCAACGGTTTTTGCGAGCCGGTCGATTAGCCCGAATGCGCCAAGCGTAGCAATAGGCGTTTTTTCAGGCATTTTTTCGGATGTTTTCATGAATAAAATTTTTACAAAAGTAGCTTATTTTTTCGTATCTTTGCGCCCGTTGAATACAAAACATTATGGGGCTACATTTGAATATACAGGAGATATTAACGGCGTTCATGGTGCTTTTCGCCGTGATAGACGTTAGCGGGTCGATACCGATTTTTGTTAATTTAACCGGCTCGGGGAAAAAAATCCATGCCGGCCGTGCGGCGTCCCTTTCTTTTGCGCTGGTGGTGCTGTTTCTGTTTGCCGGCGAGGGGCTGTTAAGATTATTCAGTACGGATATTGCTTCGTTTGCGGTGGCCGGCTCGTTGATACTTTTTGCGCTGGCCATAGAAATGACGCTCGACGTGGAGCTGTTCCGCAACACCGCGCCGGCAGGCTATACGACGTTTATCCCGATTGTCTTTCCGCTGGTGGCCGGCCCCGGCACTTTGACCACGACGCTGTCGCTGCGGTCGGAATGCCACACCGCCAATATTATTATTGCTATTGCCATGAATATGGCGATCCTTTATTTTGTGCTGCGCAAAACGCATGTAGTGGAAAAAATCATCGGCAAGGGCGGCATTTATGTGTTGCGGAAATTTTTCGGGATTATTTTAATCGCCATGTCCGTACGGCTGTTTGTTTCCAACATCAGCGTACTGCTGAGATGAAGCGAAGGGTGAAGGGGGCTGGCGCCAGCAACCTTAAACCTTAAACTTTAAACTAACAATTAGTCACATTAGCACATTAAACAATTAGTCACATTAAAACAATGGAATGGGTCAATAATCTTTTATGGGGCGAGGGCGTGGCGCATACGATATTGCTGCTGGCGTCGGTCATTGCGGCGGGCATCCTGCTCGGGAAAATAAAGATAGGCGGCGTTTCGTTAGGCATTACTTTTATATTGTTTGCCGGCATTGCCATGAGCCATTTCGGTTTTCGCGCCGACCACCAGGTATTGCATTTCGTCAAGGAATTTGGATTGATTCTTTTCATTTATGCCGTAGGCCTGCAAGTGGGGCCGGGATTTTTTTCTTCCTTCAAAAAAGGCGGATTAACGTTGAACCTGTTAGCTACCGGTATTGTTCTTTCCGGCGTGGGCATTACGATTTTCCTGCACTTCGCCGGCCGCATCCCGATGCCGGCAATGGTGGGCGTGTTATCGGGCGCGGTAACCAACACGCCCGGATTGGGCGCGGCGCAGGACGCTTACATTGGCGTAGCCGGCGCGGAAAATCCCTCCATTGCGCTGGGTTATGCGGTAGCCTACCCGCTGGGCGTTGTCGGGATTATCCTTTCGATGACGCTGCTGCGCTATATTTTCCGCATCAATCTGCCGAAAGAAAACGAACGGCTGGCGGCAACGGAAGCGGACAACAAGAACGCCGTATGCCTGCTCTCGCTGGAAGTGAAGAACCCCGCCCTTTTCGGCAATGATATAAAAACCATTCTGGAACTGATTAACCGGAAAATCGTTATTTCGCGCGTGTGCCATGCCGACGGGAAGATAGAACTCGCCTCGTCGAAAAGCACCCTCCATGAAAACGACAGGGTGCTGGTGATTACTACCCCACGCGACCGCAAGGCGGTAGGCAGCTTTATCGGGCGGGAAATTGAGATGAGCAACGAGCAATGGGACAAGCTGAGTTCGGACTTTGTGTCGCGGCGGATGCTGGTTACCCTCTCCGAAGTGTCGGGAAAAACGCTTGCGCAGCTTGATTTGCGCAACCGTTTCGGCGTAAACATCACCCGCGTCAACCGCGCGGGCATTGATTTGATTGCGCGCCCGACGCTGGCATTGCAGATGGGCGACCGCGTAATGGTCGTCGGGACGCTGGAGGCAATCAACGGCGTGGAAAAAGTCTTGGGCAACCAGCTGAAACGCCTCCGCGAGCCGAACCTGATACCGATATTCACAGGTATCTTTTTAGGCGTATTGCTGGGCAGCATTCCGTTTACTTTTCCCGGCATCCCGCAGCCGGTGAAGCTCGGGCTGGCCGGCGGGCCGCTGGTGGTAGCTATCCTGATAAGCGTGTTCGGCCCCAAACTCAAACTGGTTACCTACGCCACCATGAGCGCCAACCTGATGCTGCGCGAAGTGGGAATTAGCCTGTTCCTTGCCTGCGTAGGGCTGGAAGCCGGCGAACAGTTTGTGGAAACTATCCGGCACGGCGGCTTGCTGTGGGTGGGGCTGGGCGTTATCATCACCGTTGTTCCCCTCCTCCTGTTCGGCGTTATCGGGAAAAAATGGTGCAAACTGAATTACTTTTCGCTGATGGGCTTGCTGGCCGGCAGCACCACCGACCCGCCCGCGCTCTCCTATGCCGTAGCCACTGCCGGCCACGATACTCCTTCCATAAGCTATGCTTCGGTCTATCCGCTCACCATGTTCCTGCGGGTGCTGTCGGCGCAGTTGCTGATCGTATTTTTCGTATAAGCGGTTAAGAAATCGGGGGATTAAGCCGCCGGCGCTCCTACTTTATGGTGAAAAAAATTTTGCAAAAAAATTGCAATTAAAAAATATTGTTTTATATTTGCGTCGTTAATGCCATGCTCTTTGAAATATTAAATTGATATTGTAAAAAAATATCGCTTTAACTTTTATTTTGTGCATCGAAATCAGCAAAATTTCAAACAAGCTTAAATATAAGTGAAAGCAAACACCTCAAAAGTGGTGTGAGTGATTATACTTATTTGCTTGTTGGGTATTGCTGAACCTCGATGTACATAATGTGTAATTCTCATCCACTTTTAATTTTTAGTGGACAGAAGAAAAAAAGTTGAAGAAACAAACTGCAGAAAAAGTTTAATGAAACTTTCTGCAATCATTGGCAACGAATAAAAATTCGTAGCAGGGGGTTGTTTTAAGAAGTTGGTTTGTGTTTGCAAAACAGCCCCAATGCTGCGAAAACAGAACATAGACTTATAGACAATAGAACATGGACTTGTAGAACATAGACAAATAAACAGTCAACGACATCCCGTTAGGGACGAATTTAATGAATAATGAACATTAAAAAAAACGATTATGAAAAAACTTTTCTTCTCTCTTTTCTTCCCCCTTTGGGGGGCAGGGGGCCTGTTTGCACAAGCGACCGTTACCCCGGTCAGCGTAGATTATGACCGCCAAGAAGTGACATTCCACGTCGCATGGAATGCTGCCACTGCCGCCAACAACCGCGTATGGGTTTGGGTGGATTTTTGTTCGGTGGCAGGCGCTACGCCGGGTACATTTGCCAAAGCCGACATTGGCGGAGCTACGGTAACGGCCGGCAGCATCGTTGAAAAAAACACGCGCGGCTTTTATGTAACCGCTACGCCAAACACTGTTACTGTTAAATTGAACAATGCCTCCGGACAATTCAACTGGTGCGCCTACGGCAGCGATTACCCGCCGAATATACTTGATTACATTGGCGGAACTTATACATTAAGAGGTACGCCGCCATTTACGCTGAAAGATGCAAACGGTAATACACAAGAAGTAGCCGGAACAACGATAACCCAATCATCTTTGAGCATAACTCCCATTACCATGACGGATGAAACCGGCTGTCCGGGTTATTTTTGTAAATATGTCGGTATGGATTTACACATGAATGCTTCCTATCCATGCCAACAGCGCACCGGCGGCGCACAGAATTGGCAAGCCTATATAAAAGACGCGCGGGACAATGAATTGTATCGAATTGTGTTGATGCCCGACAATCATTGGTGGTTAGCACAAAATATAAAATTAGCCGGCTATAACGGTACGCCGGCAGGCGCTGTATATAGTAACTGCAATAAAGATGAATGCGGGAGAGGCTATTCATCCGCTGAAACTATTGCCGCTTGGGGCGGGACAAGCGGCTCGGGAGCTAACAAGCAAGGTATTTGCCCTCCCGGTTGGGTTTTACCGCTTAATTCCGACTGGATAAACTTTATAAAAGCTATAGAGCCAAGCGTTAATTTCATACCATATGCTACTAACCCGAGTAATTGCGGCGGTCATTACATAGTGAATGCAAGTATAGCAACACAATTGAATGCCTTGAATAATGAATGTCATTCCGGTAGTGATACGTATGGTTGGGCTACGAAAGTCAGGCCTAACAGAAATCGACCAGGTATGGAAGGATGGTGGTGCGGTATCGATGCGCATCCGAGACATTTCAATTTTGTTAACCATAGACCTGGTACGACAAATGATTGTAACAATATAAGCGCGTCGTATGCTACGGCGGAGAACACAAGCCCGGACATATATTCTGTACGCTGTTTTCGCCAGCTGTAATTTTACCGATATAATTTTATCTGGCCGAAGCAAAAGACTTGCTTCCGGCTGCTGCATGGTTATCATCATTAGGATTGCTGCGTATTGCGCTGAACTTTTTTTCGTACCTTTGCACAAATTTTCGCACCTATGGCAAACAACGATTGGAAAAGCCGTTTAGGGGTGGTTTATTCTACCAATCCTGATTTTGGCTACCGGCAGGAACAAGGGCAAGAGCAAACAACGCTGCCGCCGGCGCAACAAAAGTTGGCGGTAACTATCGACCGCCGGCACAGGGCGGGAAAGCAGGTAACGCTGATAAGCGGCTTTGCAGGCAGCGACGACGATTTGCAAACGCTTGCCAAAATGCTGAAAACCCAATGCGGCGCAGGCGGTACGGCGAAAGACGGCGAAATATTATTGCAAGGCGATTTTCGCGAGCGTATTGTAGCGTTGTTGAATGCCGCAGGCTACAAGGCAAAGAGAGGAAATTAACGCCTGCGGGCAACCCGTAAATAACCCACTTCGAAATAAACAACGGCATGATAGCAACCTTCACAACATTTACCACCGATTCATTGGCGCAGGGGAATCCGGCTGTATGGCAGGAACCCGCGCCGGAAGCGGTTTTTGGCAGTTATTCGGTGTTATCTGCGCCGGCAAAAAAACCGGCGGAGCCGGCATGGAGAGACGCTCCGTCCGGCATATTTGAAGGCTTCCTGTCGTTAGGCGTCATGTGTTTATTTTTGCTGCTGTTCCGCTACGTGCGTAATTTTTTTTCTACCTTGATGAACGGGCTGTTTAATTTCCTCGCCGCCGAAAAGCAATTCAACGAAAACTCCTTATCCGTTGTTATCACAAGCCGCATACTGTCGGCGTTTTCGTTTATCTCCATTGGTTTTTTTATATGGCTGGCGGCGTTGCGCACCGGGTGGATTACGATGGGCGACGATTTGCAATGGGAATATTTTTGGATGATCATTGGCATTTTGGCGGTGTTTTTTATAGTGAAATTTTCCCTGTTGCGCATCGTGGAATTCGTGAGCAAGAACGCTCCCGTTATGCAATTGATTGTTTTTTTTAACCGCCTTCATTGCATTGCCTGCGGGTTTTTATTGCTCCCTGTCATATTGCTCATGGTAGCCAGCAGGGATGGCGTCTTCTTCCATAGCTTGACAATCGCCGGGTTCAGCGTGCTGCTCTTTTTTATGCTGCTTTATATTTTGCGTGTTATCCGCATTTTTTTAACCGCGCGTATTTCTATTTTCTTTTTGATTTTGTACCTTTGCACTTTCGAAATAGCCCCGTTTTTATTGCTATATTCTTTTATATTGTTGGATTAGACTTAATTTTTGCAGCATGAATGTAACGAATATCCTAATGGCACAGCCGGAACCGATAGGAACAACCCCCTATGCAGAGTTAATAGAAAAACACAAATTGATTATTGACTTCGTTCCTTTCACGCGCATTGAAAGCCTTTCTGCAAAAGAATTCCGCGCACAACGCATCGACATCCAGAAACATTCCGCTGTTGTATTTACCGCCCGCACGGCGGTCGATATGTTCTTTTCCCTTTGTGAAAACTTGCGATTTCCCGTGCCCCAGTCGATGAAATATTTTTGCATGACGGAATCTATTGCCAACTATTTGCAAAAATACATCGTGTACCGCAAACGTAAAATATTCTTTGGTAGCGGCACCGTTCATTCCCTCATCGAAGTAATCAATATCAAACACCGGTACGAAATATTCCTGCTGGCGCTGGCCGATAATTACAAGCCCGAAATCCCGAAAGCCTTTGACAAAGCGCGGTTGAGAAACACCAAAGCGGTTTTTTACCGCACGATAACCAACACCGAAATTAAAAATATCGAACTGAAACGTTACGATATGCTGGTATTCTACAGCCCGCATGAAGTGAAATCGCTGCTCGAAAATTTCCCGAATTTTAAACAGGGAAAAACGCTAATGGCGTCGTTTGGCGCGGCGGCGGCAAAGACGTTAAAAGAAAATGATTTCAAAGTCGCCGTTGAAGCGCCCACGCCGGAAGCGCCCTCTATCGCTAAGGCGTTGGATATATTCCTGAGCTAAGGATGAAACCCGCCGCTTTACCGAAATCCGAACGCTTGTGCTCGCAAAAACAAATAGCCGCACTGGTCAATAAGGGGTCGGCGTTTTTTCATTTTCCGTTTAAAGTTTTTTTTTCCGTTCTTCCGGCAACGCCCGGCGCGCCCTGTTGCCAAATGGCCGTGAATGTTCCCAAACGGAATTTCAAGAAAGCCGTTACGCGCAATCTCTTGAAACGAAGAATCCGCGAGGCTTTCAGAAGGAATAAAGCGGGGTTGTACGAAACGCTTGTTGGGAAAAACAAAACAATGGCTATTTTCTTTCATTATGTATCACCGGAAATTTTATTGTATGCCGACATTGAATCACACCTCCGGAACATCAACGAAGCGTTGGCGGGAGCGGCTGCTGAAGGGGCTGGCGTTTCCGTTGATACTAGCGGTTAAATTATATCAGTGGTACCTTTCGCCGCTGAAACCGCCTACCTGCCGCTTCACGCCTACCTGTTCGCAATACGCCATTGAAGCGTTGAAAAAACACGGCGTACTTAAAGGCGCATGGTTAGCGCTGCTGCGCATCCTGCGCTGCCATCCCTGGGGCGGCTGCGGGTATGACCCGGTGCCATAAGAATAAAAAATTTCTTTTGAGGGAAAAGATTAAGAATTTAACAAAAACGCTTTGAAATCCTCATAGCGGTTGCTTATGACGGTGGTTTGCTTTTTGCCGCGCATAAAGGCGGAAAGTTTTTCGGGAACGGTAATATCCGTGCCCAATATGTCATCCACCGTTTCCTTGAACTTGGCGGGATGCGCCGTTGCCAGAAAAAATCCTTTTGCTTCCTTATCGTTTTGCAGGTATTCGCGCAGGGCTTCGCAGGCGCAGGCGCCGTGCGGGTCGAGGAGGTAGCGCGTTTCGGCAAAGACGCGCTTCACGACTTCGCGAATCTGCGCATCGCTGTAGCTGTAGCCCGAAATCGCGGCGGCGGCTTTTGCATAATCATTACCGTACAAATCCATGATGCGGGCGAAGTTGCTGGGGTTGCCCACATCCATAGCATTGGCAATGGTGGCGACGCTGGGGCGCGGAGAAAATTTTGCCGTTTGCAGGTATTGCAAAAAAATATCGTTGGCATTGTTGGCGGCAATAAAATGCTTAACGGGTAAACCCATGCGCTGCGCCAGCAAGCCGGCCGTCAGGTTGCCGAAGTTGCCGCTGGGAACGCTAACGATTACTTCGCTGCCCTGCGGCATCTGCGCCCAGCCCCAAAAGTAATAAAACGCCTGCGGGATAAAACGCGCCAGGTTGATAGAATTGGCAGAAGTGAGGCGGCGCCGCGCGTTGAGTTCTTTGTCCAAAAAGGCCTGTTTCACCAGCCGCTGGCAGTCGTCAAAAACGCCTTCCACCTCCAGCGCGCGCACGTTTTGCCCCAGCGTGGTAAATTGCGATTCCTGAATTTTACTCACCAGCCCTTTGGGATATAGCACCGTCACGGTGACGCCCTCTACTCCCAGAAAACCGTTGGCCACCGCGCTGCCGGTGTCGCCGGAAGTGGCCACCAGCACATTCGTTGCGGCGTTTTCATTGCGGGTAAAGTATTGCATCATGCGTGCCAGAAAGCGCGCCCCCACATCCTTAAACGCCATCGTGGGGCCATGAAACAACTCAAGGCTGTAGATACGGCCGGTCATTTTTACCAGCGGAACATCGAAGCCCAGCGCATCATACACTATGCTGCGGAGCGGCGCAGCGGCAATATCATCGCCGAAGAGCGCTGTAGCCACTTCGAGCGATATTTCCCGGAATGTCCGGCGGCGCAACGTGGCGAAAAAATCGCTGCCCAGTTGCGGAATACGCTCCGGCATATACAACCCATTATCGCCGGCCAAGCCTTTAAGAACGGCCTCCCGCAACGTCGACAGTGGGGCTCGCCTGTTGGTGCTATAATATTTCATGTAGGAATTTTATGCTTAAAAATATAGTGTTCATCGGTAAAGTGCCGGCGGCAAAGATAGGGAAAATTTGCGATTGTCCGGCGTAAAACGGCTTTTAGTCGTGAGTCATTAGTCGTGAGTGGTGAGTCGGCTGGCGCCAGAGGGCAGTAGGCAGTGGCTTGCGCCTTTTTAGTTTCAGGTTTCAGGTTTAAAGTTTAAGGTTGCTGACGCCAGCTGTAGGGACGCACGGCCGTGCGTCCCCACGTGTCTACTGCGCCATTGACCGTTGGCCGTTGACCGTTGACCGTTGAAGCCCGGAGGGCTTGAATTTTCATAACCCCATGCAAGTGAAGCGGAGCGTAACGCAGCATGGGGACTACATGGCGCGCCCTGCCTCTCGCGCGGCGCACTGTCCGTGCATAGCGGAAAGCCAGTGCGCCGCGCGAAAGGCGCAGAGACGCTTCGTTCCGCAGGCTGCGCTGCGCTTGCCTGCGGTTATGCATATTTCGCCCCTTCGGGGCTTCCAGTAGGCAGTTTTCAGTTTTCAGTAGGCAGTAGCTAACGCCAAAACCACCTTACAGTAAAAATTATTTCAAAAATATTTGGAATTAAAAAATAAAGTAATATATTTGCGTCGGTATTACGTGCTCTTTGACATTTTGAATTTGATATAAAAAAAATATATCGCTTTAACTTTTATTCTTGTTGGCTTCGGAATATAGGAAATTTCAAAATATACGCGAATATAAGTCAAAGCAACCGCGCCAGGAGTGGATGTGGGTTGTTGTACTTATACGTATATTGGGTTTCCTATAACCTCGAAGTTATGTAAGTATAGTATCCTCTTCCACTCTTGGTTTTTTAGTGGAATTGAGAAAAAATCATCATAAAAGTTAAAGAAACAAATTGTAGAAAACGTGTATTAAAATTTTCTGCAATGATTGGCAGGGAATAAAAATCCGTAGCAGGGGGTTGTTTTATAAGGTTGGTTTGTGTTTGAAAACAGCCCCAATGCTACAAAACAATAACGATTTAATAATTTAATTTTATGAAAACAAAACTTTTCTTTTTCGCAATGCTTGTAAGCGTGGCTGCAAGCGCAACAGTAACTATTACGCCGATAAGAACGGATTACATGAACCAAAAAGTAACGTTCAGCGTGT
>JAITSM010000149.1 GCA_031287815.1 Prevotellaceae bacterium | reverse complement strand
TCCCCCTTTGCCGCAAGCTCTTTCGCACTTTGGCAACTTTTATTCGGTTAGTCTTGTTTCAGAAAATTTCTCTTTTTAGAGAGGTATTGGGGATAAAATGCAACGTGGACTAAACTTATCCTACTTGGGGTTCTGGTATACCCATACATTAAATAAGCAAAAATCCACGTTTCTTTTATGAAATTTTGCTTTTATTCTTAATGTATCGAAATTTACCAGATTTCAAGTAGAGAATAAAAGCGGTCAAAATGAGAAAGAGCATAATGTCGGGTGCAAAGGTAGAAAGAATTTTGGAAATAGCAAATTAATGGAGAATGGAAAATGGAGAATGGAAAATGTCTCTTGAGGCGCAAGCTAATTCTCCATTCTCCATTAGATAAGTCCAGCCTTTCAGGCTACCGTTTTGCTTCTGTTCTTCTTCCGCAGGTCTTGACCTGCGGTTATGCAAATCCGGCGTTTCACGCCGCGCGCCGTTGACCGTTGACCCTTTACCCCTCCCCCATCACAAAAAAAAACCTCATTCATAAAAGAAAGTGGCTTTATACCAATGGGTGCATTTCAATCCATTTTCAACTTTCAATTAAATGTAGTAACTTTACGCCCTAAAATTTACCCCTGTAAAGGATTTTGATTTTTAAATGAATCATACTGAACTAAAAAAAATAAAATCCGCATTGGTTTCAGTTTATCACAAAGACAAGCTGGATGCGGTTGTCCGCTTGCTGGATGAATTGGGAATAACGATTTACTCTACCGGCGGCACGCTTGATTTTATAACCGGGTTGGGCGTTAAGGCGCAATCGGTAGAAAGCCTGACCGGCTATCCCTCTATTCTCGGCGGCCGTGTAAAGACGCTGCATCCGAAAGTTTTTGGCGGCATCCTGGCGCGCCGCAGCCATGCGCAGGATATGGCAGCGCTTTCCGAATACGGCATTCCGCCGATTGATTTGGTGATTGTGGATTTGTACCCCTTTGAAGAAACGGTGCGCTCCGGAGCCGGTATGCAAGCGGTGGTGGAGAAAATAGATATAGGCGGCATCTCGCTTATTCGCGCGGCGGCCAAAAATTTTGCCGACACATTGATTGTTTCTTCGCGTGCGCAATATCCGGCATTGATTGAACTGTTGCAATCCGGCAAGGGCGCGGCCACGCTGGCTATGCGCCGTTCCTTTGCCGCACAGGCCTTTCAGCAATCGTCGCATTACGATACGGCGATTTTTAATTATTTCAATGTACAGGAAAAATTGCCGGCGTTCCAACAATCCATTCCGGATAGCATGCCGTTGCGCTACGGCGAAAACCCGCACCAGGAAGCGCGGTTTTACGGGCGGTTGAACGACATGCTGGAACAATTGCACGGAAAGGAAATTTCGTATAACAATTTATTGGATATTGATGCGGCGGTGGCGCTTATCGGCGATTTTAGCGAAACAACCTTTGCCGTTTTGAAGCATAACAATGCATGCGGCTGCGCATCGGACAATCATCCGTTAACCGCATGGCGCAAGGCATTGGCAGGCGACCCGGTATCTGCGTTCGGCGGCATTATTATTACAAACAGTCCGGTGGATGCGGAATGCGCTAAAGAAATCAACGAACTGTTTTTTGAAGTGATTATTGCGCCGGACTATTCCGGCGAAGCGTTGGAATTGTTGCAAACAAAGAAAAACCGGATTATTTTGGTGTTAAAAAATACCATCCTGCCGGCAGTTCAATTCCGCTCGTTGCTCAATGGCGCAGTGCAGCAAAACCGCGACACTGCTGTGGAAACGCCCAATGATTTAACGCCGGTAACAACGAAAAAACCGTCGGAAAAAGAAATTTCCGATTTACTGTTTGCAAATAAATTGGTAAAACATTCGAAATCGAATGCTATTGTGCTGGCTCGGGACGGGCAGCTGCTTGCCAGCGGCGCCGGGCAAACCTCGCGGGTAGATGCGTTGAAGCAGGCTATTGCAAAAGCGCAGGCGTTCGGCTTTTCGTTGCAGGGAGCGGTGATGGCGTCCGACGCTTTTTTCCCGTTTCCCGATTGCGTCGCTATTGCCCACGAAGCGGGGATTACGGCCGTAATACAGCCGGGCGGCTCCATCAACGATGAAAAGAGTACCAGCTATTGCAACGAAAACAGCATGGCGATGGTAACAACCGGCGTGCGGCATTTTAAGCATTGACAATAAAAAAATGTAACAATAATAATAAAACCAAAAATGGCATTCTCCTTTTTAACACAAGAGTTGGCAATGGATTTAGGAACTGCTAACACTATTATCATCCACAATGATAAAATTGTGGTGGACGAACCTTCAATCGTGGCTATCGACCAGAATACCGGCAAGCCTATTGCTATCGGCGAAATGGCGCGGCAGATGCACGGTAAGACGCACGAGAATATCAAAACCATCCGCCCGTTGCGCGACGGCGTAATTGCCGACTTCAACGCTGCCGAGCAAATGATGCGTGGCATGATAAAGCTCGTAAGCCCCAAGCACCGCTGGTTTACGCCCAGCCTGCGCATCGTCGTTTGCATTCCGTCGGGAAGCACCGAAGTGGAAATCCGCGCCGTGCGCGACTCTTCGGAACACGCCGGAGGGCGCGACATTTACATGATTTACGAGCCAATGGCAGCGGCGCTGGGTATCGGCATTGATGTGGAAGCGCCGGAAGGAAGCATGGTCGTGGATATTGGAGGCGGCACTACGGAGATTGCCGTAATCGCCCTGGGCGGTATCGTCTGCAATCAAAGTATCCGCGTGGCAGGCGACGGTTTCACCACAGATATTCAACAATACATGCGGCACCAGCACAACATACGGATTGGCGAACGTACGGCGGAAGATATTAAAATATCTGCCGGCTCGGCATTGTCGGAACTGGACAACCCGCCGGCGCCCTTTGTTGTTCGCGGCCCGAATTTAATGACCTCTTTGCCGGTGGAAGTGGCTGTAACGTATCAGGAAATTGCGCACTGCCTCGATAAATCACTCATCAAGGTAGAAGCGGCTATTCTTGCGGTGCTGGAACAAACGCCGCCGGAATTATATTCGGATATTGTACAACGCGGCATCTACCTCACCGGCGGCGGCGCCTTGCTGCGCGGCCTTGACCGGCGGTTGACCGAAAAAATAAATATACCTTTCCACATTGCCGAAGACCCCTTGCATGCGGTGGCGCGCGGCACCGGCATCGGATTGAAAAATATCGGCAAGTTTCCTTTTTTAATGCGCTAAACTTTGAACGCCTTCAATGAATACTATCTATCGTCTGTTGGTCCGGTTGCGTGTTATGCTACTGTTTATTGTCCTGGAAGCTATTGCGCTCTTGTGGATAGTCAACAGTAGCTACTATCAACATTCGGTAGTGGTCAACTATGTGCGGCTGGGAAAGGAAATACTGGATGAAAAAATAAATGCATGGCGTTATTATTTTTCGCTGGAAGAAATCAATGAAAAGCTGGCGCAGGAAAATAATGAATTGCAAAACCGCCTGGAATATTTCAAACAGCCGGATTCATTAAAGCAACTCACCGTATCCGATACGCTTGGCCGCCCTGTCTATTCTTACATTCCGGCGACCGTTGCAAGCAATTCGGTTAATAATTTACATAACTATATTACCCTAAATATCGGTGCGGCGCATGGCGTTGTGCCGGATATGGGGGTGGTTGTCCACAATGGGGTCATCGGTACGGTCGTTCACGTATCCGAACATTACTCGCTGGTCAAATCGTTGCTGAGCGCCAACTGGAGAGTAAGCGCCAAAGTGAAAAGCAACGGAACTTTCGGCCCCCTGTACTGGAACGGCGCCAATTACCGGGAACTGGTGCTGGCCGACATTCCGCAACACATTCCAGTAGCGGTCGGCGACACGATTGTGTCCAGCGGTTATTCCGCCTTCTTCCCGCCCGATATTCCCATCGGCAGGGTGAAGTCTATAGATACGAGGCGGGGTAATTTTTATGAAATTACCGTTACGCTGTTTGCCGATTTCAAACAACTGCGCTACGTAAATGTCGTAAAACATTTATACCAGGATGAACTTAAAGAATTAGCCTCCTTTAATTATGAATAGCTCTTCTTTTCGCCGGCTTTTTATCTTTGTGGTAATGGTTTTGCTGCAAAGCTTTGTCTTTACAAAACTGCCCTTGACAACGTATGTGCAACCATGCATATATGTACTGTTCATATTGCTGTTGCCGGTCGGGCATTCGAGAACAACCGCCTTGCTGTGGGCATTCTGCCTGGGATTATGCGTGGACGTCTTAACGTCGGATGTCATAGGCCTCAACACCGCAGTAACCGTAGCATTGGCGTTCATCCGCCCCTACCTGCTGAAACTATTTTTACCCAAAAGCGATATTGACGCTTTTATTATACCGACTTCCAAAACACTTGGCCTGCGCCAGTTTTTAGGCTATTCATTATTATCCCTGCTGTTTCATCAAACCTTATTTTTCTTTTTGGATACGTTTGCCTTCTACGATATTTTTCACACACTGCTGCGCATTCTGCTGAGTACGGCATGCAGCATGATTTTCCTATTACTTTTGCAATCCCTGTTCCACGAAAACCGCAAAGCTTTGCATACATAAAACATGAATGACTATTCCAAAAAAAGCACTATCATTATCGGCACATTTTTCTTTGTGTCCATAGTAGTAGTAGTGCGTTTATTTTGGATACAGGTAATTGATACATCGTATAAAGTAACGGCAAGCAATAACGTGCTGCGTTACGAAGTGGAATATCCGGCGCGCGGGCTAATCACCGACCGCAATGGCGTGTTGCTGGTGGATAATCAAACGGCATACGATATAATGGCTGTGGCAAGGGAATTAAAAGCCTTTGATACCACCGCTTTTTGCACTATTTTTAATCTTCCCGAACAACAATTCAAAACCACCATTAACGATATTTACCGCCGCCGCCGCTCGTTGGGTTACCAGCCGGTGGCGATCATGAAACAGGCGCCGGCGGAATACTATGCCGTATTTCAGGAACAGGCTTACAAATTTCCCGGATTTTACGTACAAGCCCGTTCCCTGCGGAATTACCCGCGGCCTATTGCCGGAAACTTGCTGGGATACGTTACCGAAGCGGATACGGCGACCATCAACAAAAACCCTTATTACAAACCCGGCGACTACATTGGGCGAAGCGGGATTGAAGAATCTTATGAAAATTATTTACGGGGGAAAAAGGGCATCAGCATTTATGTGCGCGATGTGCACAACAAAATCAAGGAATCCTATCAGGGCGGCGCATACGATTCGATACCGGTGGCTGGCGCAAACTTGATTTGCACCATTGACGGCGATTTGCAGGAATACGGCGAGTGGTTAATGAAAAATAAAGTGGGCAGCGTAGTAGCTATCGAGCCCTCCACAGGGGAAATACTGGCTTTAATCTCTTCGCCCGGCATTGACCCGCGATTATTGGTCGGCATCAACCGGAACTTCCAACGCATGCAATCCGACCCGCTGAAACCGTTGTTTAACCGCGCGATTATGTCGCCCTACCCGCCGGGCTCTACCTTCAAAGTGGTCAATGCGCTGATCGGGTTAAATGAAAAGGTGGTATTCCCGCATACGCGCTACAGCTGTTATCACGGCTACAAGATAGGGCGCGGCGTGGGCTGCCACTCGCACCCTTCGCCGATTGACATGATTCAATCCATACAAATGTCCTGCAATGCCTATTATTGCTACGTATTCCGCGATATTATCGATAACCAGAAATACGAAAACATAGAACAAAGTTTTACCAAATGGTGCGACTATGTAAAGAGTTTCGGCTTCGGAAGGAAAACAGGCGTGGATATTCCGAGCGAACAACCGGGCTCGCTGCCTTCGGTGCCCTGGTATAACCATCATTTCGGGGAAGGGCGCTGGAAGTCGCTTTCCATTATTTCGCTGGCCATAGGGCAGGCGGAACTCGGCTCCACGCCGCTGCAAATGGCCAACCTGGCTACCATTGTGGCCAATCGCGGGTATTATCACACGCCGCATCTTATACGCGGCACGCAAGATATTTCCTTTGCCGACCAATACAAAGAACGGCATTACACGATGGTAGACACGGCTTATTTCCCGGTAGTGGCCGAGGGAATGTTCCGTGCGGTGCACGGCGGGGCGGGCGCTACGGCGTGGCGGGCGAAAATTCCGGGCATTGAAATGTGCGGCAAAACAGGCACCGCCCAAAACCCGCATGGCGACGACCATTCGACATTCATGTGTTTTGCGCCGCGCGAAAACCCGAAAATAGCCATAGCCGCCTATATTGAAAATGCCGGTTTCGGCGCCACATGGGCAGCGCCAATTGCTTCGCTGATGGTCGAAAAATACCTGAACAGGGAAGTAAAGCGGAAAGATTTGGAACAGTATATACAGGAAAATGCGCCGCTAAAGAAAGAAAAAAAATGAGGGAAAACAGGAACCTGTTTAATAAACTCGATTGGGCAACCATCGGCATTTATCTCCTGCTGGTTTTTGTCGGCTGGCTCAGTATTTACGCCGCAGTGTACAACGAAGCGTCGCGCAATATCTTTGACCTCTCGCAACGCTACGGCATGCAGGCGATATGGATTGCCTCCGCGTTATTTTTGGCGATTGTGATACTGGTTATCGACACTAAATTTTACGCTGTTTTCGCCAATATCATTTACGTAGGCGTCATCCTGCTATTAGCGCTGGTATTGGTAGCCGGGACGGAAGTCAACGGCTCGCGTTCGTGGTTTATCATCGGGCCGTTTCGCCTGCAACCGGCAGAAGTGGCAAAAGTGGCGACATCCCTGGCGCTGGCGCGGCTGATGGGAGCGCAGGGGTTCGTATTGAAACGGAAATGGGCTATCTTTAAAATAGGCTTGATTATCGGCCTGCCGGTATTTTTTATTTTCCTGCAACACGACACCGGCTCGGCGCTGGTGTTCGGCGCTTTTTTAATAATGCTTTACCGCGAAGGGCTATCGGGCTGGGTGGTGAACTGCATCATCTTTGCGGTGGTGATATTTATTCTTTCCATCCTTTGGCAGCCGGTGTCGGTATTGATGTTGTGCGCCATCACCTGCTTGCTGGTTTTCGCTTTCCGGCGGCGGAAAATTGTGCCGGTGGCGGTGGCGGCCATAGCGATTTTTGTCCCGTATTTTATCATCGTAAAAAAGCTGTTTCCCGCACTGGATATACATACCCCGCATCCCGACTATATTTTTCTCGCCATCTGCCTGGCGATGATAATTGCCGGCGCAATATACGCCGTACGCCATAAACTGCGTTACCTCTGGTATATCTTTTTTTTCTTCATCGGCGCGGTAGCGCTTACTTTTTCGGTGGATTATGTATTCGACAACATGCTGAAACCGCACCAGCGCGACCGCATCGAAAACCTGCTGGGGCTGAAAGAAGATTTGCAGGGAGCGGGCTACAATGTGCATCAATCGATGGTAGCTATCGGCTCCGGCGGATTTTCGGGAAAGGGCTTCCTGCAAGGCACACAGACGAAATATAACTTTGTTCCCGAACAAAGCACCGATTTTATTTTCTGTACTATTGGCGAAGAATGGGGATTTATCGGCTCCTCCCTGGTGGTTTTGTGCTACCTGTCATTGCTCGTCCGGCTGATAACTATTGCCGAGCGGCAGAAAGACGCTTTTGCGCGTATCTACGCCTATTGTGTCGTCTCTATTTTATTTTTCCACTTTGCCATCAACATCGGCATGACCATCGGGCTGGCGCCGGTCGTCGGCATCCCGTTGCCTTTCGTCAGTTACGGCGGTTCGTCGCTGTGGGCGTTCACTATCCTGCTCTTCATCCTCCTGAAACTGGATGCTGTGAAATGGGATTAGATGGGGAAGGGGGACGAGTTAAGAACTAAGAGTTGGCTAACACCGGAGATTAGTTGGCAGTTTTCAGTTGAGTTAAAAACTAAAAGTTAAAAGTTGGCTTGCGCCAGCATCCTTCACTCTTAAAAAAACCTAATTTTCCCCAAAAAACAACCTCAGTAGCTATGGGGCATCAATGTAAAAAAACCTCATTACCTCATTTCTTTCTCGTGAATGAGGTAATGAGGTTAATTATTTTTTCTCCCACGTGGCTACTAGAGGTTGGTTGTTTTGAAAATTAGGTTGGCGCGCGCCGGTATTCGCCATTATCCATTCTCCAGTTTCAATTCTCCATTACCTCCGCCCGGAGGGCTTACATTTTCATAACCCCATGCAAGTGGAGCGCAGCGAAACGCAGCATGGGGGCTATATGCACTCCCTGCCATTCGCGCGGAGCACCCGCTTTCCGCCGTTCGGACGAGGTTGCACCTCGTCCGCAGTATCCACTGAGGCTTT
>JAITSM010000175.1 GCA_031287815.1 Prevotellaceae bacterium | reverse complement strand
CCCCCCCGCGGACTCACCCCGACTTGCACGAACCGACCAATTCGCCACCGGGCACTCAACCCGACTTGCTCTAACCGCGCATTACCCCACCGGGGTCTCAAACCGACTGGCTCGAACCGAGCAACCTAAAACGAGCCCTCGAACCGACTTGCTCGAACCGAGCAATTCCCCAAACGAGCGCTCAAAACGACTTGCCTAGACACGGGCAACCCCAAACGAGCGCCCGGATAGAATGGAAAATGGAGAATGGAGAATAAAAGATGCCGGCGTTAGCCCGCTCTCCATTCTCCATCCTCCATTCTTAATTAAAATGGACTATAAATAATGGTTTATTATTTTTCCGCTCGTACCGCTTTTTCCGCTTTCCTTTTCATGCGTTCGTAGTCGTCCATAGAGGCGACCACCAGTTTGTCGAGGTAGCGCATGCCGGTGCCGGCAGGTATCAGGTGTCCGCAAATAACGTTTTCTTTCAAGCCTTCCAGCGAATCTTCCTTGCCGTGAATGGCGGCGTCGCCCAACACCTTTGTTGTTTCCTGGAACGAAGCTGCCGACATAAAACTGGTCGTGCGCAATGCGGCGCGGGTGATGCCCTGCAATATCTGGTTGGACGTTGCAGGCAATGCGTCGCGCGCTTCTACCAATTTCAAATCTTTGCGTTTAAGCATGGAGTTTTCGTCGCGTAACTTGCGCGCCGTAATCATTTGCCCGGCTTTCAAGGTGGATGAATCGCCCGGGTCCTGTATCACTTTTTTATCGTACAGCGAATCGTTTTCAAACATGAAATCCCATTTATCCACCAGCTGTTCGGCGAGGAAGCGGGTATCGCCCGGTTCCACAATCTCTACCTTGCGCATCATCTGGCGTACGATGACTTCAAAATGTTTGTCGTTAATTTTTACCCCCTGCAAGCGGTACACTTCCTGGATTTCGTTTACGATATATTCCTGTACGCGCGTAGGCCCTTGTATATTCAAAATGTCAAGCGGCGTAATAGCGCCGTCGGACAAAGGCGTTCCGGCGCGCACATAGTCGTTTTCCTGCACCAGGATTTGTTTCGACAGGGGAACCAGGTATTTTTTCTCTTCGCCCAGTTTCGACCGTACAATAATTTCGCGGTTACCACGTTTAATTTTGCCCATGACCACTTCGCCGTCGATTTCGGAAACAATCGCGGGATTCGACGGGTTGCGGGCTTCGAACAGTTCGGTTACGCGCGGCAAACCGCCGGTGATGTCGCCCGATTTACCCACCGCGCGGGGAATTTTCACCAGAATATCGCCGGAATTTACCTTGTCGCCTTCATTTACCATGATGTGGGCGCCCACCGGCAAGTTGTATTGTTTAATTTCATTGCCTTTGGCGTCCAAAATGCGCACCGTCGGGTTACGTGATTTGTCGCGCGATTCGATAATTACTTTTTCGCGGTAGCCGGTTGTTTCGTCTGTTTCTTCGCGGAACGTAACGCCTTCCACCACGCTGTCGAATGTTATTTTTCCGGCAAGTTCCGAAATAATAACGGCATTGTAGGGATCCCACTCGCAAATCAAATCGCCTTTTTTCACGTCCGCGCCGTTCTTCATATACAGCTGCGCGCCGTAAGGAATGCTGTGGTGATAAAGCGCAATATCCGTGTTCTTATCGACAATACGCATTTCCGCCAAACGCCCGATAACAATATCTACTTTTGCGCCGTCGCCGGAAAGTTTATTGACCATGCGCAATTCATCAATTTCCAGCCGGCCGTCGTAACGCGCAATGACTTTATTGTCGGAGGCAATACTCGAAGCCGTACCGCCGACGTGGAAAGTACGCAACGTCAACTGCGTTCCCGGCTCGCCGATGGACTGCGCAGCAATAACGCCGACCGCTTCGCCGCGTTCTACCATGCGTCCTGTAGCAAGATTGCGCCCGTAACATTTGGCGCAGATGCCTTTTTTCGATTCGCAGGTCAGCGCCGAACGGATTTCCACCTGTTCAATCGGGGATTCTTCGATGATTTGCGCAATGTCTTCGGTTATTTCTTCCCCTGCCGATATAATCAATTCTCCGGTCAGGGGATGCGTAATATCATGTACGGAGGTGCGTCCCAAGATACGGTCGTAAAGCGATTCCACCACTTCGTCATTGTTCTTGATCGCCGAAGCAACCAGGCCGCGCAGCGTACTGCAATCATCTTCGTTGATGATTACATCCTGCGACACGTCCACCAGCCGGCGGGTGAGGTAACCGGCATCAGCGGTCTTCAGAGCCGTATCGGCTAACCCTTTTCGCGCGCCGTGCGTAGAAATAAAGTATTCCAACACCGACAAGCCTTCTTTAAAGTTGGACAAAATCGGGTTTTCAATAATTTCTGCGCTTGTTGCGCCTGATTTTTGCGGTTTCGCCATTAAACCGCGCATACCGGTCAACTGGCGGATTTGTTCTTTCGAGCCACGTGCGCCGGAATCCAACATCATGTATACAGAGTTGAACCCGCCTTTGTCGCTCGATAATTGTTTCATCACCGTTTGCGTGAGCTTGGCGTTGGTGTGCGTCCAAATATCAATAATCTGGTTGTAGCGTTCGTTGTTTGTAATGAAACCCATGTTGTAGTTGTTCACCACATCTTCAACGGCGGCATAACCTTCGTTCACCAGTTTTTCTTTTTCTTTCGGGACAATCACATCATTTAAGTTAAATGACAGGCCGCCACGAAATGCCATTTGGTAGCCAAGATTTTTAATATCGTCCAAAAATTTGGAAGTAACCGCCACGCCAGCTATCTTCAACACATTCCCGATAATATCGCGTAAGGATTTTTTGGTTAATACTTCGTTGATATACCCGGCTTCCTTTGGCACTACCTGGTTAAACAATACGCGCCCTACGGTAGTTTCTATCACTTCGCTTTTGTACGTATTGTCGGGCTGCCAAAGATTCACGCGCACTTTAATCACTGCGTGCAAATCTACCGCTTTTTCGTTGTAGGCAATCGTTACTTCTTTGGGGCCATAAAATACCGAGCCCTCCCCTTTCGCGCCTTTCAAGGCTTTGGTAATATAGTATAACCCCAACACCATGTCTTGCGAAGGCACGGTAATAGGCGCGCCGTTTGCGGGATTCAAGATGTTGTGCGAACCCAGCATCAATAACTGCGCCTCCAGAATGGCGGCATTGCCCAGCGGCAAGTGCACAGCCATTTGGTCGCCGTCGAAGTCAGCATTGAACGCCGTACACGACAACGGATGCAACTGGATTGCCTTACCTTCTATCAATTTCGGCTGGAAAGCCTGGATACCCAAGCGGTGCAATGTAGGCGCGCGGTTTAGCAATACCGGGTGCCCCTTCATTACATTTTCCAAAATATCCCATACAACGGCATCTTTACGGTCTACTATTTTTTTCGCCGATTTTACGGTTTTCACGATACCGCGTTCTATCAACTTGCGAATGACAAACGGCTTGTAGAGCTCGGCTGCCATGTCTTTCGGCAAGCCGCATTCATGCATCCTCAATTCCGGGCCTACCACAATTACCGACCGCGCCGAATAGTCCACGCGTTTCCCGAGCAAATTCTGGCGGAAGCGCCCCTGCTTGCCTTTCAAGCTATCGGAAAGCGATTTTAACGCCCGGTTTGAATCGGTTTTTACCGCATTCGATTTGCGCGAGTTGTCGAACAATGAATCTACCGCTTCCTGCAACATGCGTTTCTCATTGCGCAAAATCACTTCCGGCGCTTTGATTTCAATCAAGCGTTTCAAACGGTTATTACGGATAATTACGCGACGGTACAAATCGTTCAGGTCTGACGTGGCGAAACGCCCGCCGTCCAACGGCACCAATGGGCGCAAGTCCGGCGGAATAACCGGAATTACTTTCATAATCATCCATTCGGGCTTGTTGATATGCTTCGATTCGCGGAAGGCTTCTACTACGCTCAGGCGTTTCAACGCTTCTTCCTTGCGTTGCTGCGACGTTTCGTTATCGGCTTTGTGGCGCAAGTCATACGACAAAGCATCCAAGTCCAGCCGCGAAAGCATCTTCAATAATATCTCGGCGCCCATGCCGGCAATGAATTTATTGGGGTCTTCATCGTCGAGCAACTGGTTTTCTTTGGGCAATGATTCCATGATGTGAAGGTATTCTTCTTCCGACAGGTAATCGTTTGCTTTCACGCCGTCTTTTACCATAACGCCCGGCTGCACTACAATGTAACGTTCGTAATATACGATAGCTTCCAGTTTTTTCGCAGGAATTCCTAACAAATACCCGATTTTATTGGGCGTCGAACGGAAATACCAAATATGTGCCACCGGTACGGTAAGCGTGATATGCCCCATACGTTCGCGGCGTACTTTTTTCTCGGTAACTTCCACCCCGCAACGGTCGCAAACAATCCCGCGATAGCGAATGCGTTTGTATTTTCCGCAATGACATTCGTAGTCTTTCGACGGCCCGAATATGCGTTCGCAAAATAATCCGTCGCGTTCCGGTTTGTAGGTGCGGTAATTTATGGTTTCGGGCTTCAATACCTCGCCGCTGGAGTATTCCAGAACTTCTTCGGGCGAAGCCAAACCAATAGTAATTTTAGTGAAGTTACTTTTTTGCTTATTATCTTTTTTCAGCGCCATATTTTTTGACTTTTATTATTCTATTTATTTTTATTCTAACCGCAGGCTCAATCCCAAGCCCCGCAACTCATGCAAAATAACGTTCAATGCTTCGGGAATTCCCGGCGCAGGCATCGGCTCGCCTTTTACAATGGATTCATAAGCACGCGCACGCCCGTTAACATCATCGGATTTAATGGTCAGAATTTCCTGCAAAATATTCGATGAGCCGAACGCTTCGAGCGCCCAAACCTCCATTTCCCCGAAACGCTGCCCGCCAAACTGGGCTTTACCGCCCAACGGTTGTTGCGTAATCAGCGAATACGGCCCGATAGAACGTGCATGCATTTTATCGTCCACCATGTGTCCGAGTTTAATCATGTAAATCACGCCGACGGTTGCCGGTTGGTCAAATAATTCGCCGCTGCCGCCGTCGCGCAAATAAGTACGTCCGTACATCGGGAGCTTTGCTTTTTCGGTGTATTCCGTAATTTGTTCCAAACTTGCGCCGTCAAAAATAGGCGTGCTGAATTTCAATCCAAGCTCCCTGCCTGCCCATCCCAACACGGTTTCGTAAATTTGTCCCAAGTTCATACGCGAAGGCACGCCCAACGGATTTAATACAATGTCCACAATAGTGCCGTCTTCCAGAAAAGGCATATCTTCATCGCGGACTACGCGCGCTACAATACCCTTATTTCCGTGACGTCCCGCCATCTTATCACCTACTTTGATTTTACGTTTCTTGGCGATATATACTTTCGCCAATTGAATAATACCCGAAGGCAGTTCGTCGCCAATAGTCAGGTTGTACTTGATACGCTTCACTTCCGCATCGTATTCTTTATAACGAATCAAATAATTGTTGATGGTTTTTTTGATAAGCGTATTTGCATCTTTATCGTTCGTCCACTTGTTCGGATTGATATTTTCGTAATCAATAGCCATCAACCCGCGTTGCGTAAACTTCATGCCCTTGCCGATAATTTCAGCGCCATAAATATCTGAAACGACTTGAGCAGTCTTGCCCTCCAATAATTTGAACAATTTTTCGACAAGCTGTTCTTTTAAGACTTTTGCTTTCTTTACAAACTCGTCATCCACTTTTTGCATTTGCAGTTTGCTGGCCTGCTTTCCTTTCTTTCCGCTTTCTTTCGCCACTTTGGAGAACAGGCGGCGTTCAATCACCGTGCCATACAATGACGGCGTTGCACGCAATGAAGCGTCTTTCACATCGCCGGCTTTATCGCCGAAAATAGCGCGCAGTAATTTTTCTTCAGGCGACGGGTCGCTTTCACCTTTCGGCGTAATCTTACCAATCAAAATGTCGCCCGGCTCTACGTTTGCGCCAATGCGGATAATACCGTTTTCATCCAAATTCTTCGTAGTTTCTTCGCTTACATTCGGAATATCGTTAGTTAATTCTTCCAAGCCGCGTTTCGTATCCCGTACTTCCATGATATATTCATCCACGTGGATAGACGTCAGGACATCCTCGCGCACCAAGCGTTCCGAAAGTACGATAGCGTCTTCAAAGTTGTAGCCTTTCCAAGGCATAAACGCTACTTTCAGGTTAGTGCCCAATGCCAATTCGCCATCTTGCGTTCCGTAACCATCCGTGAGAATTTGCCCTTCCGCCACTTTGTCTCCCTTACGTACAGTTGGCCGCAAGTGAATGGTAGTACTTTGGTTGGTTTTACGGTAAATCGGCAATTTATAAATACTGACTTCCGGGTCGAAACTTGCATAACGTTCCGTGTCGCTCCGTTCATACTTAATATGAATTTCGTTGGCATCTACATACACAACATCACCTTTTCCTTCAGCGGTAATTTGCGTACGGCTATCGCGCGCTACGTAGCTTTCCAAGCCGGTGCCAACGATAGGCACCTGTGGGCGAACCAACGGAACAGCTTGCCGCATCATGTTAGAACCCATCAATGCACGGTTGGCGTCATCGTGTTCCAAGAAAGGAATTAACGATGCGGCTACCGACGCAATTTGATTCGGCGCTATATCTACCAAGTCCACCTTATCGGGAGCTACCACCGGATAGTCGGCTTCGTAGCGGCATTTAACGCGGTCATCCGTAAATTCGCCTTTATCGTTAATGCTGGCGTTCGCTTGCGCCACCATTTTATATTCTTCTTCTTCGGCGCTCATGTACACCACATTTTTTGTAGAGCGTTCAACTTTGCCACTCTCTACTTTTAAATATGGCGTTTCAATGAAGCCTAAATCATTAATGCGCGCGTACACACACAACGAAGAAATCAAACCGATATTCGGGCCTTCCGGCGTTTCAATCGGGCACAACCGTCCGTAATGCGTATAATGCACGTCGCGCACTTCAAAGCCTGCACGCTCACGCGACAAACCGCCGGGTCCAAGTGCCGACATACGGCGTTTATGCGTCATTTCCGCCAACGGGTTGGTCTGATCCATGAACTGCGACAACTGGCTCGTTCCGAAAAAGGAGTTAATCACGGAAGACAGCGTTTTCGCGTTAATTAAATCGGTTGGAACAAACACTTCATTGTCGCGCACGTTCATTCGTTCGCGAATAGTACGCGCCATACGCGCCAGGCCCACGCTAAACTGATTGGCAAGCTGCTCGCCGACCGTACGTACACGACGATTGCTCAAATGGTCAATATCATCCACGTCGGCACGCGAATTGATTAACTGAATCAAATGTTTAATAATAGCGATAATGTCTTCTTTCGTAAGCACACGAACGCCTGCAGGAGTACGCAAGTCCAATTTGCGGTTGAGGCGAAAACGTCCCACTTCCCCCAAATCATACCGTTTATCGGAGAAAAATAATTTATCAATTACGTCGCGAGCCGTAGCTTCATCAGGCGGTTCAGAGTTGCGCAATTGTCGATAGATGTACACCACCGCTTCTTTTTCTGAATTACACGGGTCTTTTTGCAAAGTATTGTGGATAATGGCGAAATCGCTAATATTAGCGTCTTCTTTATGCACTAATATCGTGGTAGTGCCAGAATCGACTATTGAATCAATATGCGCTTCCTCAAGAATAGTTTCGCGATCGAGTACCACTTCGTTCCGTTCAATAGAAACTACTTCGCCGGTATCTTCATCCACAAAATCTTCAATCCACGTTTTCAATACGCGGGCTGCGAGTTTGCGTCCTACCACTCTTTTCAAAGCATTGGGATTAACTTTGATTTCATCAGCCAATCCGAAGATTTCCAAAATATCTTTGTCGCTTTCGTAACCAATGGCGCGAAGTAAAGTAGTTACCGGCAATTTTTTCTTCCGGTCAATGTATGCATACATCACATTGTTGATGTCCGTAGCAAATTCTATCCACGAACCCTTAAATGGGATAATACGCGCCGAATACAGTTTGGTGCCGTTGGCATGAATACTTTGCCCGAAAAATACACCGGGCGAACGGTGCAACTGAGATACGACTACACGCTCTGAACCGTTGATAATAAACGTTCCGCGCGGCGTCATGTAAGGCACAGTCCCCAAAAACACATCTTGAATGACGGTGTCAAAATCTTCATGTTCCGGGTCGGTACAGTACAACTTTAATTTCGCTTTTAACGGCACGCTGTACGTAAGGCCACGATCCAGGCACTCTTCCATTGAGTAACGCGGAGGGTCTACAAAGTAATCTACAAATTCGAGAACGAAATTATTACGTGTGTCCGTAATTGGAAAATTTTCTTGAAAGACTTTGAATAGCCCTTCGTTCTTACGGTTTTCGGCTATAGTTTCAAGTTGGAAAAAATCTTGAAACGATTTTAATTGTATTTCCAAAAAGTCAGGATATTCCAGAGCACTTTTGGAAGAAGCAAATGTGATGCGTTGATTATTGTTTCTTTGCGACATTTTATTCGGATTAGTTGAACTATAAACTTATTTAACGACAAAAAGGCTTAGAACCCGGCGAAGGGTTCTAAACCTGTGTTAGGGTTCCCGATTGTACGGGAGGAAAGTTTATTTAACTTCAACTTCCCCGCCCGCTTCTTCGAGTTGCGCCTTGATTTGTTCCGCTTCGGCTTTAGAAACTTTTTCTTTTACCGCTTTCGGAGCAGCATCCACTAAATCTTTAGCTTCTTTCAAGCCCAAACCGGTGATGTCTTTTACTACTTTCACGATTTGTAATTTAGTTTGTCCGGGTGATTTCAGAATCACGTCGAATGCTGTTTGTTCGACTGCGGCTGCGGCTCCGCCGCCTGCTGCCGGAGCGGCTACTGCTACTGCAGCGGCTGCCGGTTCGATGCCATACTCTTCTTTAAGAATAGTAGCTAATTCTTGAACTTCTTTAACGGTAAGGTTTACCAATTCTTCTGCAATTTTTTTGGTATCTGCCATGATGTTTTTATTTTTTAATGTTTTTATTTTTTGTTACTTTTTTTATTTTAGGCAATATTGCCTGTTTGTTCTATTCTGGGCGTTCCGAAAGAGTTTTCACAATACCTGCCAATTTGCCGCCGCTGGATTGTAATGCGGAGATAACAGATTTGGCTGGCGATTGCAATAATCCGACGATATCGCCTATCAACTCTTCACGTGATTTTATATTTACCAATGTCTCCAAATTATTTGCCCCCACGTACAAGCATTCCTGCACGTATGCACCTTTCAATTCGGGTTTGCCGTTGGCTGCGCTAAATTCTTTTATCAACTTAGCGGGAGCGTTTACGACTTCGGTAAACATCACGGAAGTGTGGCCATTCAACACGCTGTACAAATCAGTTTCGACGAATTTGTTTTTTTCCAAAGCTTTTTGCAGCAGGGTATTTTTCACTACTACCAATTTTACTTTTTTCTCAAAACAAAGCCGGCGAAGCTGTGTTGTTTTTTCAGCGTTTAAGCCGGAAATATCGGCTATGTAAAAATTAGGCGCCTGTTGCAGCTGCTCTGCTAACCTATCAATAATCGCGGCCTTTTCTTCTTTTCTCATTGTGTCATTCGTTTTTGATTATTCGGCAGCCGTTAATACTTTCGTATCTACGCTGATGCCGGGGCCCATCGTAGACGACAAGTAAACGCTCTTAATGTAAGTACCCTTCAACGAAGAAGGTTTTAGTTTCACAATAGTATTCAAGAGTTCGGAAGCGTTATCGGCAATTTTAGCTGCGTCAAACGATACCTTTGCGATGGATGCGTGAACGATGCCTTGCTTATCTACTTTAAAGTCGATTTTCCCTGCTTTTACTTCCTCTACTGCTTTACCGACTTCCATCGTCACAGTACCAGTTTTAGGGTTTGGCATCAAACCACGCGGGCCTAACACGCGTCCCAATGCACCTACTTTCGCCATTACCGACGGGGTACAAATGATAACGTCAATGTCTGTCCAGCCACCTTTGATTTTCTCTATATACTCATCCAATCCTACGTGATCGGCACCTGCGGCTTTCGCATCCGCCTCTTTATCGGGCGTACACAGTACCAATACACGAGTAGTTTTTCCTGTTCCATGCGGAAGAGTTACTACGCCACGTACCATTTGGTTTGGTTTACGTGGATCCACACCCAAACGTACCGCCATATCTATCGACGCATCAAATTTCGTAAAAGTGGTATCTTTTACTAATTGTGCGGCTTCAGTTATTTTGTATTGTTTAGTGGATTCTACTTGGGCGTAGGCTACTTTTTGTTTTTTTGTCAACTTACTCATCTTTGCATGTTTTTTAGTTTACATCGGCAGGGAAATTTCCTTCAACGGTAATTCCCATGCTGCGGGCTGTCCCTGCTACCATGCTCATGGCCGATTTGAGCGTAAAGGCGTTCATATCGGGCATTTTGTTTTGAGCAATAGTACGAATTTGTTCCCATGTTACGGTAGCTACTTTCTTGCGATTAGGTTCCGGTGAGCCCGATTGTATTTTTGCAGCTTCTTTAAGCTGCACCGCAATCGGGGGTTGTTTCACGATAAAGTCAAACGACTTGTCGCTGTAAACAGTAATGATAACAGGCAATACTTTCCCTGCTTTGTCTTGCGTACGAGCATTGAACTGCTTGCAAAACTCCATTATGTTCACACCTTTGGAACCTAATGCAGGACCTACCGGTGGAGAGGGATTAGCTGCTCCACCTTTGATTTGTAATTTGATTAGTCCGGCAATTTCTTTAGCCATAATGTTTTTTTATTATTCTTTTTCTACTTGTATGAAGCCTAATTCGAGTAAGGTTTTCCGTCCAAAAATTTTGACCATTACCTTCAATTTTTTCTTATCTTCGTTTACTTCTTCTATAATGCCGTCGAAACCATTGAAAGGCCCATCGATTACTTTCACCGGCTCGCCGGCTACAAACGGAGTAGCATTTTCTTCGTTATTAACTTCTGAAAGTTCGTCCACGCGGCCTAAAATGCGATTCACTTCCGATAAGCGTAACGCCATAGGTTTGGATCCTTTGGTTTCACCCAAGAAACCGGAAACATTCGGAATATTACGTAAGACATGTTCTACTTCCCCTACCAGATCAGCTTCTACTAAAACGTAACCCGGAAAATAGATGCGATCTTTACTCACTTTTTTACCATTTTTTACCTGATAAATTTTCTCGGTCGGGATGAGTACTTGCGACACATGTTCTTGGAGTTTCAAACGCTTTACTTCGTTTTCAATATACTCCTTAGCCTTTTTTTCACGACCGCCCGCAGCTCTCAACACGTACCATTGTTTAGTAACTTCGCTCATTTTCTTTAAGCTTTTAGTACAACATTTCGTAAATAAAAGACATGCCGTTTCTAAATGCTAAGTCCATAACCAGCACTACCAGCGCCAGCACTACCGACCCAATCATTACTACAATAGCGCTACTTTGCAGTTGCGACCATGTAGGCCACGACACTTTATGTACTAATTCGTTGTACGATTCTTTGATGTACGTTTTAATTTTTTTCATTGTTTTTAATGACTTGTGCCGTTAATTCACTGTGGAAGCTACTGCAAATTTTCCGGCTATATTCATTTAATTTCACTCGGCAGCCGTAACACACCGCCTTGTTACTTGCAGGGGCAGAGCGATTCGAACGCCCATCAACGGTTTTGGAGACCGCTATTCTACCCTTGAACTATGCCCCTGTTTTACATACGTAAACTCCGATACATGCCCGGAGCTTACGCATGTGATGTACATTTTTTGTTAATTTACCTTTTACCGCAATGGCCGAAGTCAATTTAAACAGGGTACAAACTAACGACAACCACTATATATAAACCAATAAAATTATTCAATAATTTTAGTTACCTGCCCGGCGCCTACCGTCCGGCCGCCTTCGCGAATAGCAAAACGCAATCCTTCGCTCATTGCCACAGGGTAAATCAAGTCTACGGTAATCGTTACATTGTCGCCCGGCATTACCATTTCTACGCCTTGCGGCAAAGTAATTTCACCGGTGATGTCCAATGTACGCAGGTAGAATTGCGGGCGGTACTTATTATGGAACGGCGTATGACGCCCGCCTTCTTCTTTTTTCAATACATAAATTTCCGCTTCGAATTTTTTGTGCGGCTTAATGGTATTCGGACGTGCAATAACTTGTCCGCGTTTGATATCTTTTTTGTCGATACCGCGCAAGAGCAAACCTACATTGTCGCCGGCTTCGCCTTGATCCAGCAATTTGCGGAACATTTCAACGCCAGTAACTGTGGTCTTTTGCGGTTTTTCGCCCAAACCGATAATTTCCACTTCTTCGCCTACCTTAATTATGCCTGTTTCGATACGGCCTGTAGCAACCGTTCCGCGACCGGTGATAGAGAACACATCTTCTACCGGCATAACGAAAGGTTTTTCGTTTTCGCGCGGAGGAATGGGAATGTATTCATCAACGGCTTTCATCAATTCGATAATTTTTTCTTCCCATTTGGGATCGCCGTTCAAACCGCCCAATGCAGAACCGCGAATGATCGGTGCATTGTCACCGTCGAAATTATAAAAGCTCAACAATTCGCGTACTTCCATTTCAACAAGGTCAAGCATTTCGGGGTCGTCCACCATATCCACCTTGTTCAGGAAAACAACGATACGGGGAACATTCACCTGGCGCGCCAACAAAATGTGTTCACGCGTTTGCGGCATGGGGCCGTCGGTAGCAGCTACCACGAGAATAGCGCCGTCCATCTGGGCTGCGCCGGTAACCATGTTCTTCACATAGTCGGCGTGGCCCGGGCAGTCTACGTGTGCGTAGTGGCGGGCAGCCGTTTCGTATTCCACATGCGCGGTGTTAATAGTAATACCGCGTTCTTTTTCTTCGGGTGCGTTATCAATAGAATCGAAAGAGCGCACTTGCGAAAGACCTTGTTTTGCAAGTACCGTAGTAATTGCAGCGGTCAAAGTAGTTTTACCATGGTCTACGTGACCAATGGTTCCAATGTTAACGTGAGGTTTCGTCCGTTGGAATGTTTCTTTTGCCATAATTATTCGTTTTAAAATTTTTAATTTTTTTACTGTTATAGTTTTTTTATATCGTTCCTTTCATTTTTTACTTTTCCTATCTTTTGAGCCGGCGGTGAGAATTGAACTCACGACCTCTTCCTTACCAAGGAAGCGCTCTACCACTGAGCTACGCTGGCCTTTTTGAGCGGAAGACGAGGTTCGAACCCGCGACCCTCAGCTTGGAAGGCTGATGCTCTACCGACTGAGCTACTTCCGCAATACTGTTTCCTCCCTTTGACAGCACGCAGTTTTTACCTACACACCGCATATATTGCAAGTGGGGAAAGCAGGATTCGAACCTACGAAGACGTGCGTCAGCAGATTTACAGTCTGCCCCAGTTGGCCACTTTGGTATTTCCCCAGTCTTTTCAGGAAACAAACATTTGTTCCATAAATCGCGTGTTTCCTCATTTTTATTTTCATTTTTATTGCTCAGTGGCTAGAGCCGATGGAGGGATTCGAACCCCCGACCAGCTGATTACAAATCAGCTGCTCTGGCCAACTGAGCTACATCGGCAATACGTCAAACAACGACATTTTTCTGCAAAAATGGAGCGCAAAGATAGTATAAATATTCGGACTTACCAAACTTTTTTACAATATGCTGCAAAATTTGTGACATAAAATTTATACTACACAGAATCATAGAGTATTATTAAGAAGAAATAAAATTTATATAATCTTGATCGAAACTGACACCATAGCTTCTTCAATAGTAAGTAATATATGAACTCCCGTTTGTTACCTGACACAACGCCAATACCCGCCATTAGATGAGCGAACTTGTGAACAAGTACCGGGAGGTGGCGTTTGTGTATTAGTACAATTATAACCACTAAAAAACATGATATACATATCTATTTGTGTATCATTACTACAATGGTAAGTTTCATTACAACTTCCATCCGAATCTTTAAAAAAAAATGTGTTTTGATATGGGAGCGCAAGTGTCATGCCCAATTGTTCTCTATTATCGTACATACACTTAATGTGTGTATGTGTTGGGAGATCCCATCCGGGCGGACAATAAAAATCCCAGACATCCCAACCTCTATTAAAATTTTCAACTTCAACATTACAACCAGTAAAACTTGATGCTCCATCCTCAGCCAAATCTCTGCAATAACCACCAACAGCCGTTAAGCCGGGTGCGCAAGTACATTCGTTATGTATAACATCTCGTCCAACGCCACCGGGACAACCAGTCGCATCGGTTAGTGTTATACAAGTACCGACGTATTGATTGCTATTTTGTATAGTGCCATTACCGATTACTGTAAATGGTGGAGTGCCTTTCAACGTATAAGTTCCGTTGCTATACGATGCCGCATTCGGCGGATAGTCGGTAGCGTATGCGCAGGCGTTGAATGCGGCGGGGGTGGAGCTGTCTAATGTTACCTTCACAGTAGCCTTAAAAGTACTGGTACTGTTGGCGGCTGTCCCTTTTACCCATACGCCGCGCGTATTGTCGTTTACCGGCGTATAGGTAAGCGACGAATATTGATTGCCGCTGATAGCGATAACAGTCGTTGCGTTTGGCACAAGTGTGGCAGGCGACCAGCTGCCCAAAATGTTTGCCCCGGTTACCGGTTGAATATCTACAAACACCCATACTTCGTTGCGGTGGCTGGCGTCGCTGCCTGTCCACGACAAATCGAAGGTTACGGTTGTTTGCAAATAGTCCACTTGGATATTTGCAATTGTTACCGGAGTGGTGCGCTGTGCGCTTGCCGCAATGCCTGCGAGCATAGCGAAAAGAAAGATAATTTTTTTCATACTATATATTATTTAAGGTTTATAGTTTCATATTTTAAAGTTTATCGGTCTATTGTCTATGTTCTTTTGTCCATGTTCTACAAGTCTATGTCCTGTTTTCGCAGCATCGGGGCTGTTTCCAAACACAAACTTTTTCTATAAAACAACCCCCTGCTACGATTTTTTATTCATCGCCAATTTTTATAGTTTCAGCTTTAATATTTCTTTTAATTTCTTCTTTTGGGGCAGGAATATTCAAAAACCGAAACGTGGACTAAACTTATCAATCAAAGGTTTTAGACGACCCATAGTAATTAAATAAAGTCCACGTTCTACATGTGTAGAATAGTCTTATCCATTACTATAAAAATTGTCTAAATTTTTGATTGTGATAAAACCAGCATATTTTCCAATATGCCTTTTTAATATTTTAAAGAACGCTATGATGCTGCAAATATATAACAATATTTTTTAATTGCAAGTTTTTTGCAAATTTTTTTTACCCAGTGATGCCTGATGTTCCGGCGTCAGCCATCTCATATCTCAAACCTGCCCCGCAGATGAACATAGATTACACGGTTTATCAAATGCGACTTATGACTATTAACTTACGGCTAAAATTTGAACAGTCTGCGTCGCCGTAAGGCAAAATATTGTCGACAATAAATGAAATATCGTCGACAATAAACGAAATATTGTCGACAATAAACGAAATAAAAAGGACAATAAATCAGAATGGCAGTCAGTAGCTGGCGCCGGCAACCTTAAACTTTAAACCTCAAACCTCTTCTCACAGATTACACAGATTTTAAATGCGGCTTGCAACTTACGACTCATGACTAACGGCTAAAAATCCATAAATAATGTGTATTTTTGTGTGTTCAAAATTTTTACTGTTTTATGGAGATACAGCACAAGGCGTTGAAGCGACCGCCTGCGGGCAACATAACGCGCCGGCAAGCGTTGAAATATGCGTGCGCCGGCATTGTGGGCGTAGCGGGCGCATGGCTCGGGCTGAAACATACGCTGCTGAAAGATTATTTTTCGGAAACGGATGGGCAGGCTTTTCATCCCCTTGCCGACAAACGCCCGGAACAGGTGCCCTGCATTGATTGTAGATACTGCATGCCCTGTCCCGCCGGCGTGAATATCCCGCTGGTGTTTAAAACCTATAATAAATGCATAAACGAAAACAACGTGCCCGATCTGCATGCGCCCCGCAACCGCCATTTCAGAAAGAAACGGCGGACATTCCTGGTGTCGATGAATAATTTTGTTCCGGAAAAAGAGCGCGCCGAGCGGTGTATCGGTTGTAACCGGTGTTTGCCCCTCTGCCCGCAACGCATAGCGATTACGAACAGAATGCATGAAATTTCAGGCTTGATAAAAGCCTTGCAATAATATCTACAACTATGAGACACAACTTATCTGCTATCAGGGAAATTACCCCCTTGTCAAGGGAAGATTGCTTTTATATCGCTGACCGGCACAAAACGGAATTTACTTATCCTATCCATACCCACAGCGAATTTGAGCTGAACTTTATCGCCCATGCCTCCGGCGTCAAGCGGATTGTCGGCGACTCGATTGAAACTATCGGCAACTACGACCTCGTCCTCATCACCGGCGAAGACTTGGAGCATGTGTGGGAACAGAATGAATGCCGCTCGCAGAATATCCGCGAAATCACCATCCAGTTTTCCTCCGAATTGTTTTTTGCCAATTTTATCAGGAAAAATCAATTCAACACCATTCGCAAAATGTTGGAGCTGGCGCAAAACGGACTGTCTTTTCCCATGGAAGCCGTTATGAAAATCTACCGGCTGCTGGACAAATTATCGAGCAAACAGGGATTTTCCGCCGTGCTGGATTTCCTGGCCATTCTTTACGAACTTTCCCTGTTTTGCAATGAAGCGCGGATACTGTCGAGTTCTGCGTTCGCAAAAATAGGCGTGAAGTCCGACAGCCGCCGTGTCCGGAAAGTGCAGGAATACATCAATGAGCACTACAAAAAAGACATCCGCCTGAACGAGTTGTCCGATTTAATCAGTATGACGCCTGTGGCTTTCAGCCGCTTTTTCAAACTGCGCACCGGCGAAAACCTGACGGATTATATCATCGATATCCGGCTGGGGCACGCCACCCGCCTGCTGGTAGATTCCAGCATGTCTATTTCCGAGATATGCTACGATTGCGGTTTTAACAACATTTCCAATTTTAACCGCATATTTAAAAAGCGCAAGAACTGCGCTCCCAAAGATTTCCGCGAGAATTACCGGAAAAAGAAAGTCGTGGTATAGTGTTTTAGTATTTTATTATCAAAAAATAATACTATATTGATATTTTGCATAAAAGCCGGTTTGCAAATAAAAAAATATTCGTTACTATCCACTGGTAACATGATAAGTACAGGTGATGCTTACCTGCCCTAACCCGGAAAGCCCCCCGCTCCTTTTTCCCTGAACAAAGCTGAAACGCATGTGATGCCGGTCGGTTTTTCCTTCCTTGCCGCCCTGTTCCCGGAAGTGGTTATAATATATATAGCCAATTATAAATTAGCATCTTGAA
>JAITSM010000173.1 GCA_031287815.1 Prevotellaceae bacterium | reverse complement strand
CAGGCGGTGAAGACCTGGAATTATACACTGGCCCCCGGTAATAGAGACCGGATGGGTTTTGGAACTACCACACCATTGGGACAATGGTTCGACACGGAATTCGTGCCGGTATTTAACACGTACAACTCCATTGCGTCGCAGTGGCTTGATGAAGCTACGCGTACGCCCATGATGACCGCCGAGTTTAATACGGCAGAAAAGGCGTTCATCCTCGTGTACCGGAAGTTGTACAGTGCATTTTTGCGCACCAACCCGCTGGTTACTGACAAAGACCTCGTGGGAATGGGCTTGCCCGAACACTCCAGCGGCGGTCGCACGCCCGCGCCGGTAGCTACCGACGCGCCGGACGCGGACGCCGACACGTCCAGGCAGGGACGCGTGGGTATCATCTTTTTTGAAAAGGGAGGCGACCACAGGAAAGCCAAGCCCCCCGGGCAGCACGGCGTAGAAATCCGCTGGGCAGTCCTTGATACCCCGCCGGAACGCTGGGACGAGCTGGTGCATTCCGAAATCGACACCAACTCGCCCTTCACCCTCGCCTTCGAACGCGACCAGCGCGGCAAGATACTCTATTTCGCCCTCCGCTGGGAAAATACGCGCGGCGAAAAAGGGCCTTGGAGCGATATAATGAATGTGGCGATACCGTAACACCCCTCCCCAGCCCTCCCCGAAGGGGAGGGAGCCAACTCCCCCTCCTTCGGAGGGGGTCGGGGGGAGGTAACTAATGAAAACCGCCGGTAGATGAATAGGCTGCCGGCGGATTTTTTGATGGGGGAGGTGGGATGCCGTTGGCATAAAAAAAACAAAGCAGGCAGCTTTCGCTGCCTGCCCTGCCTAATCTAAACCTATGAAAACCTATTTCACTTACTAAGACTGCGCCATTGGAAAAAGGTTTAAAAGAAAGTGAAAAAAAATTAAATCAAGGCTTCATACGCTCCGGCGTCCAGTAAGTTGGCAAGCTCTTCGGGTTGGGAGATTTTTAGGCGGACGAGCCAGCCTTTTCCGTAAGGGTCCTGGTTGACCAGTTGCGGCTCGCCGGACAAGTCAGCGTTTACTTCGGTTACTTCGCCGGAAAGCGGCATAAAAGCGTCGGCCACGGTTTTTACCGCTTCAATAGCGCCGAAAACCTCGCCCTGTGCAAGGGTTTCGCCAAGGGCAGGCACATCGACAAATACAATGTCGCCTAACTGGCTTTGCGCATAATCGGTAATTCCGACAATCGCCGTGTCGCCTTCTGCCCGCACCCATTCGTGTTCGCGGGTGTACTTTAAATTGGTTGGAATGTTCATAAAGATAAAATTTAAAAATGAATTTATAGGGATATGTTAATACTTAATCCGACATTGGTATTTGCCGTAGGAATTTGCGACACGTAAGGCCTGGTAACGGTACGGTCGAAAAACAGGCGCGCGGTAACGTTGCTGCTCACCGTGTATTCCGCCGACGTATTTACCGCGAATACATAGTTGCCGCTGGATACTTGCGGTATCGCGTCATCGTCCAAAACAATTTTGCGCAGGATGGTTACATCTTCCCTGATGGATAAATCGGCGCGGAGGCGCAGGTTGGTTTTTACATTCCGGGAATTATTTTGCGCAAAGCGGAAAATTAACGGAATTTCACGGAATGTGTAGCCCGCGCCGATTCTGTATTCATTCGTGCGGACTTCCATAATCTGGTTATTGGACAAACTCAGGGAGAGCGAGCGGTTTTTTATCCACTCGGCGCGGGTGGAAAGGTTGTTGTACCAGCCGACGTCGATATACAGGAGGGGCGACATTTCTTCGCGGATGCTGGCCAGCGCGATATCGCGTTCGGCAATAAAATCGTTGAGCGTATTGCGCACATAGCTGAACCCGTCGTCTTCCAGCGTATAGGCCTGGTTGCGCACGTACGAGCCGATTGAATATACGGAAGAGTATTTGTGCATAATGGTAAACGAGGTTACAATATCTTTCAGCGCTTTCAGTTTCGCCAGCCCGGTATAGTTTATTTGCCAGTTGGGCATGGGTATTTTCGGGAAGCCCGAGAGCCTGACGCCGCCGGCCGATTGCCCGGTATAGGCGGCAAAGAACGCCGGGATCAATACTTCCTGCGACAGTTGCCCGTAATGGAGCGGGAAGCCGTCGTCCCCCACGTCGGACGGATGATAGCTGAAAGTCCCCGAAGAGAAAGGCTTCCGTTCGGCAGCCAGCCGCCGGGCTACCGTGCGGCGCGCGGCGAGGAAGTTGTCAAAACTCTTGGAGGAATAGTTATTCTTCGCATTCAACGGCTCGAAGGCGGTAGCAATACTTATCACGGAGATGCTGAAATTACCGGTTGTTTGCCGCTGGTTGCCGCCGGTGGTTACATTGTACCAGGTATTGTCCTCCGTTGTACTGCGCCTTCCGTCGATTTCAATGCGCAAATCCGTCCACGGTTCCAGCGTTGCGCGAACAGCCCATGTTTGCGCATGGTTCATCCAGAAGGGGTTTATCAAGGTGGTATCCGCCGAAAGCCACAGCCGCTTGCGTGCATAGTCCATAAAGTTTTCATCCTGCCAGCCCAGTACGAAAGCCCAGCCGGGCGCCCATGAATTGTTGGCCTTCCCCCAGCCGAGTATTTGCGCTTCGGGTTTAAAGCCGGGCAGCCTGCTGGCGCCGTCGTCGCTATACATTACGGAAATATTCCGCAGCATCATGGCTATGCGCACCAGCGATTTCCCGGCAAGGCTCAGCGGGTTTTCCCGTTTGGGCACGCGGCCGGTTACCCGCACCGTTACCGCATTGGCGCTGCTGTCTAAGGTTACGCCCAGCGTGTTTTTATCCAGGATATCTACTTTTCCTTGCAGTTCCTTCCCGTTGGCGTCAACGATTTGTGTGCGCACGTCGTTGGTGTTTAAATTATGTTTGATGGTCCGCCGCCGGTTGGCAGCATACCTATTTTTCGCACTTTCGTACACTTTGTCGACCATTTCGGGGCGTTTGGCAGAGCGGCCGGAGAACTGGTCGTTGATTTGGCGGAGGAACGATACTTTATTATATAAGCTCTCAAACGGCACGCTTCCGTTAATGCCAAGCTGGCGGGAATTGGAAACGGTATTTCCCGGATCGTAAGTGTCATCATTCAACAGCGGCGCGGCTTCCCACTGGTAGCCGGCATTGTAGTTCAGGTTGAGGGATAGCCAGGACAATAACGGTATTTTATTCAGCGGCACATTCCACTGTGCATTCACGCGCTGGTTGTAGTAGATATTGCGCCCGAGATTCCAGAAATTAGTCCATGTCGAATCATGCCAATGGCGGTAGCCTTCGGGATCCGACCGTTTGTTGATAATGCCTTCCGGCTCGTCGATACGGGCGCGGTTGGTAGCGTCAAACTCCAGCGACAGGGAGCGCGTCAGATCCCAGAAGAAATAATAATTGGCGTCCCACAGGAAATCTTTCGACACCGTTGCCGGAATAATCACTTCGGGCGCAACAATGCTCCTGAACTGCGTTTCCCGGTAGGTGCGGTGAATGTCGGTATTATACCTTAATTTATTCGGGTAGGGATTAAAATGGAAATCGCGGAACAGTTGCAGCCACGAAGAACGCAGCCACGAAATTTTCTTGAACGGCTCTACATAAAACGGCTCTACATTGTATTCATAGCCTAAATTGAAATGGTAGTTTTCTTCCAGCCGGTGGTCGGTGCGCGGATTGCGGGAAAGAAGCTGGTTGTACGAAAAACTCGTGTACAGGTTAGACAAACTGAATACTTTTGCATCCATCGTATTGGAAAATATCCGCACGTTGGTTGCATTGAACGACAGGCGGCGCGTATAATCCTGCGCCAGCCGCCTGATGGAATCCCGCTCATAGGACGATACGTTGCCCACCGCGTCATTGTATAATATGTCCTGGTCAAAGGGGAAATATTGCGGGTTGGTGAAATTCTCCGAAAAGCCGAAGAACAGCGGCAAACGAACGCCCAAGCTTTTCGGGAAGAATAATCCGAATTCAAAATTGGTTATTAAATCGTATTGGTAAACGTAGTCGGTCGAACGGTCGTTAATCTTTGATTCCAGGCTGCCGAAGTTCGGCGTCTGCATATTTCCCGACAAACTGATATTTCCGAAATCGGCTAATTTGGCCGCCATTCGCGCATTCGCCGCAAACCCGCTCGACTCGTTAAAATTAGTCAGGCGTAATTCATTTACCCAAACGATGCCCGACTTTTCAAGGCCGTCGTCGTTGTTGTCTTTTTGCTTGGACGGATTGCGGACGCCTATCATAATCGTACGGACGGCGCTTAAATTCGGGTTGCCCACCACCCGGACAATGTTTCGCCCGTCCGGCCGTTCATACACCGCCGAGATGGAGCCGCCATACTGCCGGATATAATCGTTGCGTTCCAGTTTGGTATTTGTGAACAATTCCAAATCAATGTCCAGTTTATTATCCACCGGCCACACCAGCTCGCGCTGGTTGTCGGAATAAAACCCCTGCGGGGTCAGTTTTAAAGGAATTTCGTACTCGTAATAGTTGTAGCGGTAGTCGCTGCCGATGCGGACGAACACTTGAAGTTCATTGTCGCGTAAAGGCGACGTAAGCATGGCTTCGGCATGAACGTCCATAATCAGGCGGCGGTAGCGGCGGAAATCGAAAGTTACATTTTTATATGCCGCGCGCGCATCGCCGTCGGCAAGGTTGTTTACCCGCAACTCCATCGCCTGTTCGTTGAGTTGGCGCACCTGGTATTGCCCGGGATCTATCTGGCGGCTGGCGCCGGGAGGCAACACATAATTCACCGGCGACCGATACGAGTTTTCTTCAATATTGACGGCGGAAATATCAAATCCGGCATTGGGCATTTCGGGTTGCGCCATGCTCTCCTGCCCGTCGATTAACGACATATTGTAACGCCGCCATTCGCCGCGCACCAGTTCCAATGAAGCAAAACGCAACACCGCCGTATCCTTAAAGCCGCGCAGGAACATACGCACAAAGCGGATAGATTTGAAATCGGAAATAGAGCCTACGGCTTTCCCTTCGCTGATAGGGATTTTAAACTGGTAGAAATTGACTGTTTGCGCGCCTTCAAAATCAGACCTTGCGGGAAGCGGGCGCATATCGGTAATGTAGTTGCTGCCTACGCGCAGGCTTGCGGGATTCAAGTCTATTTCGTACTGGTAATAACTTTCCGTTTCGTTCATGGTATAGTCGCGGTTCATATCTTCCATGTCGGGATTTGGGGTATTCATCGTGTTTTCCCCGCCGGTTTGTTCCGGCGGCCGCGAGTTGCCTTCCGTGCCGTTGTAATATTTATAACGGTCTAAAATCGTTGCCTTCACGTCGTCGTAATAGGGGTCTAAGTAGTACCGGTAATTATCGCTCGAGGGGTCATCGTCAAAAGGTTTGTAAGCGCTGTCGTCGGGAATCTTCGTTCGCAGGCTGTTCAGGTAATTGCTGAAGAAATTGCGCTCATAGTTATCGTCCAGCCCGTCGTACCCGATGTCCTGGTAAATGCGATTAGCGTAATTGTTATCAAAGGTCAGGGTAATTTGCGGGTCTTTCGGCACGCGCCCCCATACCGACGGGATGAATCGCGCCGTGTCTTCGGTGATGCCGTTTTCAAACGATTTCAAGCCGTCTTTCAAAATATCTTCCGAAATATTTCCCAGATTAAAGTACAGTTTACCGCCTTCCGACTTCGGTTTGTAAACGAAAGGATCCATGAGCCAAAATTCAATATAATCGTAATTGGCCGTTTCAAAATCCGTAACCGGCAGCGAACGCTGCACGCCTCCCCAACGCTGTTCAGGATTCTGCAAGCGCCCATTGGGGCGGATGCCGGTAGTATCGTAGTTGTAAGGGCCGCGCTCGTCGGGATAATAAGTCATGTTCATTATCGACATGTTGGTGGGCGTGCCGATGATTTCTTCGCGCTCGGGGAACAAATCGTTAATATGTATTTCCGCCACATACCAGTTTTTTTGGTATTTCGACGATTCTGTCCGCAGGTATGCCGGCGTGTAGGACGTGTTGCGCACAAGGTCGGAATAAATGTTAAACCACGACAGCAACGCGCGGTTAAAACCCCATGCCAGTTGCGGCGTAGACAGCATTCCTTCGGGGAAAAGCTCCGGCTGCCCCTGTGGGACGCTTGCCAACGACCACGCAGTATAGTTGTGCAAATCCAATGATGTTTGGCTGCCCTCGAAGTCGTCAATAAATGCCGCGCCGTTGGAGCCGATAGCCGACGAATGCCCCGGCAAGAAATGGGCGAATTCCGCATCCAGCGAAAAACTCGATGTGGCTTTGGTTTCCAGGAACGGCAAGGCGTCAACGGCTTTGGTCAGCCAGGGAACTTCGGTTTTGAACGAGGTATTCAATCCCCAAATCGTATTGGAAATAGGCTCTTCGCCGAAATTGACTTTTTGCGTCAGCGGCCGCTCGCTCAGGTGCAATAAAGTGCCGCCCACATAGAAATTGTCGTTAAACGTATATTTCAAACGGGTTCCCAGCAGCGTTTTTGTTTGCATGTTGAACAGTTCCTGGCTTTCCAGCGACACTTTCAGCGGCACGCCCGACTCCAGGTACGCGCGATTGAGGATGCGCACAGAGCCCAACACATAGTTGACTTCGTAATCCACGCCCTCCGTCAATTTCACGCCTCCCGCCGTTACCACTACCGAGCCTTGTGGAATATTCATGGCATTTAACCGTATCTCGCTGCCGCTTTCCGACTGGAAGCTGCCGACCAACCGGAATTTATTTTTCTCGGCGAAACTTTGCGCTTTGGTGAGGGTAGAATCATATAATTCTTTGTACACATACCGTTCCGCAATAGCGGGGTCGTTAATTTTTCCTTCCAGGTACCTGCCGAAGGGCTCCAGTACAGGGAAAATAATACGCCCCCTGTTGGCAAGCACCGTAACGCCTTCCACAAAGTCGAAAAGGCCGTCGGGCATAGCGTCGCTTTGCGAATTGAGGTTGTCCAGATTCAGTACGCGCAACAACGGTTTTTCGGCAATCACGCTTTCCGAGATGTAGGGCAACGCCGTTCCCGCTTCCGCATTTTCGTACATGATGTCCATCACAAAATCGTCCTTGTTGATGCGGTAAGCGTTTTCTATAGCATACACGTTTTTCATCATCAACTTCCACGTAGGAAGTTGCGGCGAAAAATTAGTGCCTTTCAGCAGTTTTAAAACCAGCGCCTGTGGCGCAACGACGCCTTCCGTAGAGATTTCGCCGACAATAAACGTTTGCCCGTAAGCCTCGTATTCGTAGGCCACCGCCAATACTTCGTCATTGTTGAGCGCATTGTTCAGCGAAATGTACCCCAGCTGCGTATTGACCGTATAGTCGGTAGACGACAGTTTGCGGGCGTTTTCGATTTTTTCAAAATCTTCACCGCTCTTCAATCCAGCGCCCGTCAGGTAAGAAGTTACCTTTTCCAACTCACGGATTTCACTGCGGTCAATAATAGTAAATAAATTGTTGGCTTTATTATCGGGGAACTGCCCGGCAGCGCCGGCGAACATTGAATTATATATTTCCTTACTTTCGCCCGCATCAATAAACGCCACCAGGTTGCGCGTTTCTTCAAACCGCCCGTTTTTGTTGGTTACCCATACTTCTACGCGTTTGATGTTAATGCCGGAAAGTATCAGCGGCAGCCGCCCCAACCATTTGTCATAATTGTCCCGGAAATATTGCGACAGAAAAAAATGCCGGTTGGCGTCGTACTGGTCGGCGGTTATTTCAAACACATTGGTTTCTCCGCCGCCTACCAGTTCAACGGTTTGCGATTGCGCCCGCTGGTGCGACACAACCGTCGAAATATCCAGTTTCCCAAAACGCAAATCGGCTTTTATGCCAAATAAACTCTGGCTGCCGGTAATTAACGAGCCATCCAAAGGGAACGCGACATTTCCTGCTTCGATTTTTTGCAAAATATCGTCTTCGTGCCCGACGTATTCCAGTTTCAAGTTGGTTTCAAAATCAAAGGTGGCTTCGGTATTATAATTAAAAGCCATTTTCACCCGGTCGCCAATATTGCCGGTGATATTAAACTGCATTTTCGCCATGAAATCGAAATTGAATGCCGTGCGGTAACGCTCGGCAATCACCGGATTGTCGGAATAATTCCATTTGCCGCTGAAGCTTAAATCCACCGACATTTGCGGATTGATGACCACTTCGCTGGAGCCGAAAATCTTGGAAAAGGCATCGTTTTGTACGCCGAAACGAATGCTCGAAGGCAACAAGTTGTCGCCGGTATTTCCGAAGAGGCCACTGCTGCCGTCGCTGCGCTGTTGCACCCAGCCGTTACGCAGGGCGCTGGAAAACTGTTCGCGCTGGTATTCTTCCGAAGTCAATACTTTGAACGGCATAGTGCGCCGTGTGTCGTAAGAGTGATAGTACAGGTAGTTTTTGGTTACCGGATCGTATTCCACTACCGGCGCATCCGCCGGCACAAGCGCCTGCGGCCATGCAGGCATTGCTACACAACAGATGCAAAATATGAAGACAAACCTGTAAATACCTTTCATATTACAATCGTTTCAATGCAGCTTTAATCAGGCCTTCCGTCGTATAGGCTGCATTTTCGCGCAACAACAGTTGTAAGGTTTTTTCGGCAGGCGCTTTGCTAAAGCCAAGCATGGCCAATGCCGACAACGCTTCTTCGAGTTGCACCGGCAAAGCAGGCGAGCTTTGCAAAGTATTAGATGAAATAGTTTTCCCGATTTTATCTTTCAAATCCACCACCAGGCGCTGGGCGGTTTTCGAGCCAATGCCTTTAATGCTTTGCAGCTTTCGGGCATCGTCGTGCTGAATGGCGCTACGCACTTCCGCCGAAGTAAGCGACGAAAGAACCATACGCGCCGTATTCGGGCCTACGCCCGAAACGCTTACCAGCAAACGGAAGACCTCGCGCTCTTCGCGTTCAAAAAAACCAAACCATTGTTCCGCATCTTCGCGCACAATATGGTGTAACCACAAGTGCGCTTCTTTTAGTGAGCCCAGCTGTCCGTAAGTTTGTAGCGAGATATTCACAAAATAACCGACGCCGCCGGTTTCTACTACTACATAAGTTGGCGTTAATTCCGCCACTGTGCCTTTGATATATTCATACATCTCCGCTTACTGCTAATGTCTGATTTACAAAAGTACGATTTTTTTCCTATACTTCAAATTATTTTCCAATCCTTGAAAAAAATTTGTAGATAAAAAATATTGTTATATATTTGCAGCGTTTATGATGTTCTTTATTTATCGGAATTGAATAACATTTCAATGGCTTTTGTTCAAATCGTAAAAACCAGACACTTTTACAAGCACCAAGAATCGAAGCTGCTAATCAACGTGGTTTGATACCAGCTTGTGCTTGGGGTTGTCTGGACCTTTTACGAGAGTTAGTATCAACTCACGTTTTATTTTTTTATTGAAGAAACCGGACAAAAGACAGAAGTTATAAAAATTGGCAATGAATAAAAAATCGTAGCAAGGGGTTGTTTTATAGAAAAAAGTTTGTGTTTGGAAACAGCCCCGATGCTGCGAAAAAAAATATGAATTATGAATTATGAATTGGCTGACGCCGGAACCTTAAACATGAAACTATAAACCATAAATAATAATATCATGGAAAACATTTTCTTTCTTTTTGCAATGCTTGTAAGCGTTGCAGCAAGCGCACAAACAACAGTGCAAATTACGCCTGTTAGCGCCACGTACACCACTACACCAACCATTCAATTTGAAGTGCGTTGGATAAATCAATCAACCGACAACCACCGCAACAAAGTTTGGATATTTGTTGATTTCCAACCGGTCATTTCACCCACGCAAAAGGGGAATTGGCAACCGGCAACCATTACTACGGTGCAAAAGACAGCGGGAACAGTAAGCGGACAAAGCAATCGTGGCTTTTTTCTGGAAGGGACAACTACCGGTTTCTCTTCTACGGTTACCGTACAGTTCAGTAATACCGGTACGCCGTTTAACTGGTGCGCCTACGGTAGCGACTACCCACCGAACGTAACGCTGGAAAAGGGGACTTATACCTTTAAAGGTACAACCGATTTTATAGTAAGCAATCCCGCACAGACCGTAACCACTGCGACCATACCGCAAGCAAGTTTAACCGTTACTGCGCCCAGTACATTTACAGATGCCACCGGCTGTCCCGGCATAGGCAGCCTTTATTGCCCTTACACCGGCAGCGATTTATATATGGACGCCACGCATCTTTGTCAACAACGCGCCAGCGGCGCACAGAATTGGGAAGCGTGGATAAAAGACACGCGCGATAATGAGTTGTACAGAGTTGTATTGATGCCCGACAATAAATGGTGGTTGGCACAGAATGTAAAATTAGCAAGCTATGACGGCAAAACGGTCGGGGCTCCTATCAATGGAAATTGCAGTATAGAAGATTGTGGAAGGGCTTATACTCCAGAACAGGCCTATGCTTCGTATGGGGGAAGCAGTGGCAGTACTGGTAATGTGCAAGGTGTTTGTCCATCAGGCTGGGTATTGCCAATATCTACAGATTTCAGCCTATTAATAGGCAGCATATCCCCCAACTATGATGTGGCTGCCGCCCTCCGCCCTCTCAACTCATACTGTACTCCTGTAAACGACACATATGGATGGGCTGGTGCAGTCGCGCATGCAGATGGATATGTGAACGACCCGAGGCGGTATTGTAACTATTACGGAAATGACGGCGGACAACGACATAACAAATTTATGATCGATTGTAATCCGTATACAGTACCGTGGTCAAGAAGCTGTGGTTCCGTCGGATTGCTGGACGGAAGCGGTACGAATCCAGCGTCCGTCCGTTGTTTCCGCCAACTGTAATTTTTAACAAACATATTTGCAAAAACACTGCTTTGCGCTGCTGCATAGCTTGTCCTTGCTGGTGTTTTCCTGCGCAACCTTATGAAAACAATATGAAATACGAATTAGTTTACAGCACCGATTTTACGCAAACGCCGCTTTATAAAACACTGGTGGCGTTTGTCGGTAATTGCAATGAAATTATTCCAAAGATGACTTGCCAGGGGAAGAAATTATTTGCCGGGCGTATCCGTTGGGAATTGGGGTGCATGACACAATTGTTGTTTCATGCGGCGGCTACGGGGCGCGAGAATAAACGGCGGCATTTTATATCCCTTACGCAGCAACATTTTCAAGTAGTTCGCGGATTGCTACAATGTTGTTGCGATTTAAAATTTCTTCCGGCACAAATATATGAAACCCTTGTAGAGCAACTGCCGCTGGTGAAAGAACAAATAGAAATGTAAATTTCGCTACATTTACTACAGGAGTCTATTAAACAAATTTTTTATTTTTCGCTTTGCATTTACAAAGTAAATTTGCAAAAATAGCTGCTTTTGTCGTATCGAAAATATGTAACGAATCTGTAATAAATAGTTCTCCCATGAGTCGTAAATATTTGTTATCTTTGCGCACAAAAAAAATATATATTCTATGAATTTATCCTTACTTTTAGTAGTGTTACTAACGGCAATAGCGTTGGTGGTAGCAGCCATAATTATCGCGCGGCTTATTTCTCCGCGTTCCTACAACAAGCAGAAGGCGGAAGCCTATGAATGCGGTATTCCCACGCGCGGTCACTCGTGGATGCAGTTCCATACGGGGTATTACCTGTTTGCCATTTTGTTTTTGCTGTTCGACGTAGAAACCGTGTTGCTCTTTCCCTGGGCGGCTTCCGTTAGATCAATGGGCGTAGACGGACTGCTCACCGTACTGTTCTTTTTAGTGGTTTTGATTCTTGGATTAGCGTATGCTTGGAAAAAAGGAGC
>JAITSM010000169.1 GCA_031287815.1 Prevotellaceae bacterium | reverse complement strand
TAATCTATATAAACTCTATTTTTTATGACTTAATACCCATAAGTATGCGCCATTCTTGCGGATATAAATTATTGGTTCGATTTCCAATATTTTTCACCCAGCCCAACACATTATTATTGAAACAAATAAGATTATAACCGATTGTATGACTATCAAAAGCAAGATTATCTCTATGCAGAAATTTAAGCGCCGAAAGTTTATCTACATTGATTTTAGGAAAAGCATCAATATTTAAATCAGCCGACATAGCAAGCGAATGAGAAGGAACAAAATTTTTCCCTTTTATTGTTCCTGCCATAACGCCTGCAAACAAGCATCGTAAACGGTTTTCGATAATATTTATTTCGTTTGCAATTTCTTTTGGAATGGCTTTTATAACATTATTTTCGATTATAAAATTGTATTTTTCCGCATTCAACAGATATGTACGCGCAAAGTCGAACGTTGCAGGAATATTTTTTTGTTTTTGAGTCGCTTTCCTTTCACGATATTGTGTACTGTCAGCATTTTTACGCAATACGCTCAAACAAAAACCTTCGCCTTTTGTTTTGTGCGGATAAAAGCGGTAAGAAAAAATTTCAGGTATTAAATTTTCTGTAATTCCCCATTCTGTTTGAGTTTTCACATGCAAATTTGTTGCCGAAAATTTATCAGTCATCCATTTTACATTTTGTTCATTTTCCTCGATATTGTAAGTGCAGGTGCAATATATCAGCAATCCATCGTGTTTTAGCGAATTCCAGGCATCTGCCAGTATACGACGCTGGCGTTCGGCGCAAAGTTTGACATTTTCAATCGACCATTCTTTTGCCGCTTCGTTATCCTTGCGAAACATTCCTTCGCCCGAACACGGCGCATCAACCAAAATCAAATCAAAAAAATTATTCAGCAGCACAAAATTTTTCGGGTCGTTATTAGTTATCACAATGTTTGGATTTCCCCATTTTACAAGATTTTCATATAAAATTTTCGTTCTGCCACGAATAACATCATTTGCTACAAGTAACGAATTTTCAGGCAAAAGCGAAAGCAAATGTGTTGCTTTTCCTCCCGGCGCCGCACATAAATCCAAAGCAATAATTTTGTCATTTTTACAAAAATACTGCTTAAAAACCTGTTCTAAAAACATCGAACTTGCTTCCTGTATATAATACGCTCCGGCGTGAAAATCAGGGTCGAGCGTAAACGATGTTCGATACGGCAAATAAATTCCATCTTTGCACCATGCAACGTTTCCACAACTGTTTATATCAGTATTTTTGTGTGGATTTTTGCGTAAACTCACAACAGGATTGCGATTAAGAGCATCAACAAAATCATCAAATTCGCTATTAAGAATATTTTTTGTTCGCTGCAGAAATATGTCAGGAAGAATTAACATTGAAATTATTTCCAAAAAAATGCGTAAATAATTTATTTTCAATAAGTCGGGGTGAAAAGACTCGAACTTTCGACCCCTTGCACCCCATGCAAGTGCGCTAGCCAACTGCGCCACACCCCGAATAAATATTTTGGGGCGTAAAGGTAAGTATTTTTATTGATAAACAAAATTTTTTTTTAACTTTGTGGGCAAAACAATTTAACTCGCCGTGCGATGAAGTATTTTCTACATTTTATTGTCTATGTATTAGCTATATTTTGTTTGCCGGGTTGTGACGCTTCGCCAAAGTCGGCAAAAACGCCAAACAATCCGTATATTAGCGCATACACGTCGGGGGTTATTTCCGTCAACGCCTCCATCCGGATTCGTTTGGCCCAGGCGCACGACGCGTTTGAGCAAAATGCCGTCATCGAAAAAAAGTTATTCGACTGCTCGCCCTCCATCTCCGGCGAGGTTTACTGGATAACCTCCACCATGGTGGAGTTCCGCCCGAAGGAACGGTTAAAAAGCGACCAAACCTATAAGGTCTCGTTTCTTGTGTCGAACCTCATCGACGGGGCCAAAGGCGGCAACAAAACATTCAAATTCTCCGTCACCACCATAAAGCCCTCTTTCACCACAGCCCTTGATCCGCTCATACTGCGGTATGATGATAATCCCGACGCCTGCATGCTGAGGGGCGAAGTGTTAACCGCCGACTATGTAGACAACCAGCTGTTGGAAAAAGTGCTCACCGCAATCATAGCAGGGCAAAAAACAAAAGTCGAGTGGGAGCATCTCCAAGCCGAGAAAAAACATGTATTCCGGATAAATGATATTGCCATCGGCGACAAGCCGGCCAATATGCTATTACAATGGGACGGCAGCCCCATAGACTACGACTACAAACACACCGACACCGTTAAACTTCCGGTGAATCATGTTTTTAAAATACTGGATATAAGGACAAATACGCAGGGACAGTATATCCTCTGTACATTTTCGGAATTGCTCGCCCGCCAGAAATTCGACGCTTATGTGCAACTCGACAGCGACATAAAACCGCGATTTAACGCGGTGTCCAACAACCTGTACATCTACCTGCCGGAGGTTTCGAACCGGTCTTTTAAAGTAACCGTCCGCGAAGGATTGAAAAGCAAATCGAACACCATATTAACGCACGACTCCACTTTCGTCGTTGCTTTTGACGATGCCAAGCCCGCCATCCGGCAGGCAAGCAAAGGGGTGCTGATGCCGAACTCCACCAACCTCACCCTGCCTTTTCAGGCAATCAATCTCAAGGCAGTGGACGTGCACATTTACCATATTTTCGAAAACAACATCCTGCAATTCCTGCAAATCAATAACCTGAACAGCAATAATGAACTGCGCCGCGTGGGAAAACCGGTGGCTTCCACCACCATCAAACTGGGCGAAAGTAAAAAAATAAATCTTCATCAGTGGAATACTTTTTCGCTCGACCTGGCAAAAATCATGACCATTGAACCCGGCGCCATATATGAGGTGCGCATCTCTTTCAAACGTCCCTACTCGCTTTACGGATGTGACGACAACAAGGCAACGCCGGAAAGAGAGAGCATGACGGAAAACAGCAGCGCCTACGAGGAAGAAGCGGAAGATGACGACGATGATTATTACTATGACTGGTATGAGCGGGATAACCCCTGTAATGACTCCTATTATAATAGCAACCGCTTTATCACGCAAAATGTGATTGCCTCCAACCTCGGTATCATTGCAAAGCAGGAGAGCGACGACGGTTTGATGGTGGCCGTGAACGATCTGACGACGACCGAGTCGCTCAACGGCGTTGTCGTGTCGGCCTACAATTACCAGCAGCAAAAAATCACCGAAGGCCGCACCGATAACGACGGCCTGATACACCTCATATACAAGGAGCGCCCCTATGTTATCGTGGCCACGCAAGACAAGCAGAAAAGCTATCTGCGCGTAGACGACGGCGTGTCGCTTTCCCTGAGCGCGTTTGACGTGGCGGGGGCGGAAATAAAAAAGGGAATTAACGGATTCCTCTACGGCGAAAGGGGCGTGTGGCGCCCCGGCGACACCATTTTCCTGTCGTTCATATTGCAGGATGTGAATGAAACGCTGCCGGCCAATCACCCGGTGGTATTCGAATTGTATAACGTAAAAAACCAATTGGTAAACCGCATTGTACACACCACGGGAAAGCAGAAGATATATGCCTTCCCAAGTGCAACGTCGCCCGACGCGCCCACCGGAAGATGGGAAGCCAAAGTCACCGTGGGCGGCGTGACGTTTTACGAATCGGTCAACGTGGCCACCATTAAACCCAACCGCCTGAAGATCGCTACGACATTAGACAACGAGATTGTTGCCGGAACGCAAAACATCGGCGGCGAACTCGCCGTGAAATGGCTGCATGGCGCCAACGCGCCCGGATTGAAAGCTGATATCACCGCTCGATTCTCGCCGCAACGCACGGTTTTCAAAAATTTCCCGGACTACAACTTTGAAGACATCATCAAACAGGAAAACAGACCGTCGGAAAAAACATTTACCGGACGCCTGAACGACAATGGTGTGATGCGGTTTAATATCGCTACCGGCAGCAATGACGAAATGCCGGGGTCGCTTCAAGCCGCATTGAATATACGCGTCTTCGAAGAAGGCGGGGAGTTCAGTGTTGACCATGCGGCCGTGCGCGTTATGCCCTATTCCTCGTATGTGGGGCTGAAGGCGCCGGCAGGCGAGGGGTACTACAACCGCCTGGGCGCCGACACGGAACACCTTTTTAATGTGGTTACCGTAGACGACGGGGGAAAGCCCGTGAAACGTAATGTGGAGGTCAACATCTATCGCACAGAATGGAGCTGGTGGTGGTCGTCCTCAAACAACAGCATAGCCAACTACACCCACCGCATCTACCAAAATAAAGTACATTCCACCGAGCTCACCACCAGCGCCGACGGCAAAGGCTCTTTCAAATTCGGGATCAACCGTCCCGAATGGGGCATGTTCCTGGTGCAGGTGATCGACCGGGAAAGCGGGCACAGCATGTCGCAGCGCATATATATTGACTGGTGGAGCTACGGGCGCGGCGACGACCGGCCGGAAAGCGCAAGTATGTTGACGTTTAACGCCGACAAGGAAAAATACAACGTGGGCGAAGACGCCCTGATTACCATTCCTTCCACCGCCGGCGCACGCGCCCTGGTGAGCCTCGAAACGGGATCGAGCGTATTGCACACGTTCTGGATAGAATGTAAAGACACGAAAACCGATATCACCATCCCTACAACGTCCGACATGACGCCGAATGTGTATGTGCACATTACCCTGCTGCAACCGCATGCGCAAACCAAAAACGACTTGCCCATCCGTCTCTACGGCGTGATTCCCCTCATGGTGGAAAACCCGAAAACGCGCCTCTACCCTGTGGTTAACAGCCCTGATGTTGTTCATCCCGATGAGCCTTTTACCGTTCAAGTGAGCGAACAAAACGGCAAAGAAATGAGCTACACGTTGGCGATTGTTGATGACGGGTTGTTAGACCTCACCCATTTCAAAACACCCAGCCCGTGGGATCACTTCTTTAAACGGCAGGCGCTGGGCATACGCACGTGGGATGTATACAACTTCGTGATGGGCGCCTACGGCGGCAAAATCGAACAAATTTTCGCCATTGGCGGCGACGAAAGCCTGACCCCGAATAATGGCGACGCAAAAGCCAACCGCTTCAAGCCGGTAGTGAAATTCGCCGGCCCCTTCGTCCTGAAAGCAGGAAAAAAAGCGGAGCACACATTTACAATAAATAATTATGTAGGTTCGGTGCGCACCATGGTCGTTGCAGCGACAGACCATGCCTACGGCGCTACCGGGAAAACCTCGCTGGTGCGCAGTCCGCTGATGGTGCAGGCCACGCTGCCGCGCGTGCTCGGCCCCGGCGAAACCGTTGCGCTCCCTGTCACCATATTCGCTATGGGCGATCAGGTGAAGAATGTCGACGTGGCGCTCCTGCCCAATGACCTGTTTGAAGTGATTGGCAAATCAAGCCGGAGCATCACTTTCCACGAGCAGGGCGACGACATGGTGTACTTCAACATCCGAACCAAAAAGAAAGTGGGACGCGGGAGCGTGAAAATCACCGCTGTTTCGGGCAGTGAAAAAGCCGAAAACACCATCGAAATCGACGTACGCGCTTCTAATCCCGCCATAGTAACCAGCGAGGAAAAAATAATTCCCGGCAACCAGTCTGTCACCCTCACATTGCGACTTCCGGGCATGGAAGGAACCAATACGGCCGAATTGGAAGCGTCGGGCATCCCGCCGCTTAATCTCGGCGAGCGGCTGAATTACCTTTTATCCTATCCGCACGGATGCCTGGAGCAAACCACTTCGAGCGCGTTCCCGCAGCTCTATCTGGCCGATGTGGTCGACCTCAGCGAAGCAAAGAAAAAACAGGCGGAAAACAACATTAAAGCAGCCCTGCAGCGCTTGAAGCTCTTTGTGACCGTGTATGGCAGCTTCAGCTATTGGCCGGGCGGAACGGGCTACACTTGCGCGTGGACAAACAACTACGCCGGTCATTTTATGATGGAAGCCGAACGGAAAGGGTATCATGTTCCCGAAACCATGAAAGGGAAGTGGATAGCGGCGCAACAAAAGGCCGCCAAAGAATGGATACCGGAAAACAACATCCGCTACCAAATCTCGCAAAGCGATTTCATACAGGCATACCGGCTGTATGTGCTGGCGCTGGCCAAAAAACCGGAACTAAGCGCCATGAACAGACTGAAAGAAAGCTACGACCTCTCGCCGCAGGCCAAGTGGATGCTGGCCGGCGCTTACCTGCTGGCCGGACAACCCGAAACGGCCAAAAACATCATCCGCGACCTTCCCCTGTCGGTAGCGGCCTATGAGGGCTCTTCGGAAACCTACGGTAGCTCCGCCCGCGATGAGGCCATGATACTGGAAATATTGACCCTGCTCAACGACAGGGAAAATGCGTTCGCGGTGGCCAAACGCATTTCCGAAGCCCTGAACAGCCGCGCGTGGATGAGTACGCAAACCACCGCCTGTTGCCTGCTGGGCCTGTCGAAATATGCCGCCATCACGAACGGTGAACTTAACTTCAGCTACACCGGAGCAAATAAAACAGCGGAGCAGGTAACCAGTAAGAAAACCGTATGGAGCGCCGGCCTTGGCGCGCAGACGGGCACACAAACCACTGTAAAAATAGACAACCGTTCGGCAGCGGCGATGTTCGTGCGCCTGTCGGCAAAGGGATTGCCGGCAGCAGGGCGGGAGGAAAGAAGTCAGAACAACCTGCGGCTACAGGTGCACTATTTCGACACCAACAATAATCCGTTGGATGTGCAAACGCTCAGGCAGGGCACCGACTTTGAAGCCGAAGTGCGGATCACCAATCCGGGACTGCGCGGGCAGTATGCCGATATGGCGTTGACGCAAATCTTCCCTTCGGGCTGGGAAATCACCGAGAACCGGCTGAACCCGGAAAAAAAGAACAGCGGCGTAACCTACATGGATATCCGCGACGACCGGGTGCTGGCCTATTTCGACCTTCCCGCCACCCTCACCCTGCGCGTGAAGCTGCATGCCGCCTACAAGGGCACATTCTACCTGCCCGCCACAGCCTGCGAGGCGATGTATGACCACAGCATCAGCGCCAACACCACCGGCCAGTGGGTGACGGTGGAGTAAGCCGGTTAACAAATGTGAACTTTTATTTGCCCTGTCAAGTATTTTTTCATACATTTGCGCCCACATTTTGTATAACCCCATTTGTTGTTGTGTTGGTGTGGGCCTGATTATTCAAACATCCGGTTTTGGTAGTCCGTGCGATTGAATAATTATCTACAGGCCCGCGCCTCCTTTATAACATAATTTAACACTTCTGCGCTTGCATTTCCGAAAATTGTACTTATATTTGCGGCGTAAAGTATATGTTCTTTATTATACTTATTGGCGCTCGCTTTTAGTACTCTAATACGGAAACCTGCGAAATTTCTAAAATATCAACAGAGGAATGAGGTTAGCGCCCACATGTTACTTTTTTCAATCATTTTATTTTTATTGGGAAGTTAGGTGTGGGCCTAATTTATTTGTTGATATGGTTCCGCAGGACCTCGTATTAAATAAATTTACAGGCTCGCGCTACTTATTTTAGTTAAGAGTTAAGAACTAAGAGTTATGAGTTATAGTTGTTTCTTCTTAATCACCTAATCACTTAGTCGCTTAATTGTTTTTTGTATACGTTGCAATTTATTTGCGACATGGGATTTTATTGTTCTTTGAAAGGGTTGCTGCGGATTAGTTCTTCTTCTTACTTTATCACCTATTGTACGCGGCGGCCTTTTCTTTTTCGGGGAACGGAGAACAGTGAACGGGAATGTCCTCTGCTGGTGGGGGTGGCCGGAGGCCGAGGTGGACAGGATAAAGGTTGATAAATGTGTTGTCGTGTGGCCACGCCAACACGATAAAGATGGATAAAAATTGTTAATTAAAACCAATATGAAAAATATGAAAAAAATGTTTTTACTACTATTATGCTGCCCGGTGATGTTACCGGCGCAAAGCAAGATTACCATTGCCGAATTTTCGGTGAAACCCGGAACGCCTTCTACGGTGACCTTTACCGTGAGCTGGACGAAAAACAGC
>JAITSM010000029.1 GCA_031287815.1 Prevotellaceae bacterium | reverse complement strand
CTACTCGTGTAGCAAGTCGTTTGCAGCCCTGCAGGGAGGTTGCTACTCGTGTAGCAAGTCGTTTGCAGCCCCTACTATCGGATATTTAACCAATAAACAACAAATAATTATGAAAACATTAACAAAACAAACAACACAAAATTTCCCCTTCGGGGGATTCAGGGGGCTTTTTCTCCTTCTTCTTTGGGGCGCAGACGGCTTGTTCGAGGGCTTGTCTGCCGCCGTAACCGTTACGCCGCTCAGCGTAGATTATTCCACTAAAAAGGTAACCTTTAAAGTGTCATGGAACGCTGCGCCCGCCAACAACCGCGCATGGGTATGGATAGATTTCTGCCCGGTGGCCGGTACCGTGCCGACAACCTCTTTTTCTACCGCTACCATTACCAACCCCGCTAAAACAGGAGGGAACGGCACGATAACTAACGTTACTGCGCGCGGGTTTTTCATTGAATACAGCAGCGCAACCAACGCCGGTACTACCGTTACCGCCACCCTGAGCAACACCACCGGCCAATTCAACTGGTGCGCCTACGGCAGCGACTACCCGCCGAATGCGATAGACAACACCGGTGGCGGCTACGACTTGAGAGGCACGCCGCCGTTTGTTATCAACGGCTCGATTAGCTGGAGCGCCTACACTTATTCGGGCGGTACAATAAATACCCTCACCGACGCTACCGGCTGTCCGGGCGCGTTGTGCGGCAAGAACGGCGAAGCTGCGGGGTTGTTGAACTGTTGTGTTACCGGTACGACTAATTGCAGCGGGATGTGTACAACTACCGGGACATATACAACTAATGATGGCGCGTGTGCGGGAAAGTGCAATGCCGCTTATGTGAGACTGCGCAACCAATGTGGCGTGGTGATAAATTCAACGTATGGCACCTATACTAACACTGGTTGCACCACGCCGAACTATACCACTAATGACGGTGTATGTACTGGAACCTGCAATAAAGCCTATGTACAATTGCGAAACAGCTGCGGGGTGGTGATCAATACCCAATACTCAACCTATAACGAACCAACTTGTGCTGCCGGGTGTAGCCCCGTAAAAAGTAGTCACTGCCCAACTGCTGACTCAGCACGCTACATAGCATGGTGGCAAAACGATCCCGACGGTGCGTGCAAAAAATGGTGCCAAGGCTACAAGCACTATTACAACACCGAGCACACAGAAGAAGGTGCAGTGATGGTTGAGTGCTGGTGCTGTAATTAAACCAACTCCCATGTAAAAGCAGCGTATAATATAACAAGAATCTATAGCGTTTCAACCAAACGCTACCACCGTTGCGCCTTGCACCCCTAAGGCTTCATCGCGCAACCATGAAAAACTAAAATGTTCTTTACATACAAGACGGGGGCAAAATAAATATAGCCCCTGTTTCACGCCGAATCAATAGAGTCGCTTAAATAATATTGAAACGGCTAAGGTGTCGATGCACCCGAAAAAGGAGCTATAATAGCTTCGGTGCTTTGGCAACTTATTATATTACAGCGGAGACAAAAGTACAAAAAAATATGAAACTAAAACTTATAAGGTTAAAAATACAACTGTTCTTGCTGCGGGGTAACGGCGGAGGCGAATATGCCGCTATGGTTACAGTTATTGTGGGAGGCGATTTTTAAAAGTTAAAAGCTGGCTGGCGCCAGCCCATTTTCAACTTTCCATTTTCAACTAAAAAAAGTGGAGCAAGGACTTCCTCTTAGAACTTATCAAAATCTAAATGCGTCGACCCTGTTTGTGATGTGTGATGTGCGATGTGCGATATGTGATAGTCGCAAATCACAAATCACAAATCGCATATCACAAATCGCATGCCTCCTGTCTCATATTAAAAAAAATAATTACCTTTGCAGCCGCTTATGAAGAAAAATGCCCATATCATTACCCTCCACCGGAAAAGAAGGCACGTCCGACGATGCGCCTGAAAAAGGCATACGGGTCGCCGGACAGACATTCGCCCCGCCGGCGGAAATGGACCAATCTACAAACCAATTATCCCAAAATTACCGGGAACAAATCAAATATATAGATGAACAAATTTGTCATCTGTGAGGCAAATGAAAACCATATGAAGTTTGCAGAAAAAATCTGCGAACTGATGTATGTGTCGGCACAGGAAAGAGGCACCGGCATTGCCAAACGGGAGCCCGAATATATCAAAAAGAAAATGCGGGACGGCAAAGCCGTTATCGCATTGGACGGCGAAGAACTGGCCGGCTTCTCGTATATCGAAACATGGGGGCACAAACAGTTTGTCGCCAACTCGGGGCTTATTGTGGCGCACGCCTACCGGAAAATCGGGCTGGCGCGGCATATCAAACGGAAGATTTTTGAGCTCTCCAAAAGATTATACCCCAAAGCGAAAATCTTCAGCATCACCACCGGCCCGGCAGTGATGAAAATCAATTACGAGTTGGGGTTCCGCCCGGTGCCGTTCACCGAATTGACCGAAGACCCGGACTTCTGGAAAGGCTGCAAGGGGTGCCGCAACTACGATATTCTGGAACGCAATAACCATAAAATGTGCCTTTGCACCGCCCTGCTCTACGACCCCGCCTATAAGCGGCCGGCAGCGAACAGCCAATGGTCGGCAGCCAACGGCATCCGCTCCATTGTAAACGGGCTGCGGAAACTTACGAACTAATTATGAATTATGAAGTATGAATTATGAGGTATGAAGTATGAACTCCAGCCACTGCTTACTGCCTACTGAAAACTGCCTGCTGGCCTCCGGCGCCAGCCAAATTAGTCACATTAGTCATATTAGCAAATTAGTCACATTAACAAATTAACACATTAATAAAATGAATAAAGTTGTTTTAGCATTTAGCGGGGGACTGGATACGTCCTTTTGTGTGCCTTACCTGAAAAACGAACGGGGAATGGAAGTGCACACGGTACTGGTGAATACCGGCGGGTTTTCCAAAGAAGAGGAAACGCGCATCCAAGAACATGCGCTCTCGCTGGGAGCGGCCACGCACACGGTTATCGATGCGGTGGAGGAATATTACAGTAAAGGTATTCGATACCTCATTTTCGGCAATATCCTGAAGAATGCCACCTATCCGCTTTCGGTAAGTTCGGAGCGGGTTTTTCAGGCATTGGCGGTATTACGGCAGGCGCAAAAAATCGGCGCCACCCATGTGGCGCACGGCAGCACCGGCGCCGGCAACGACCAGGTGCGTTTCGACCTGGTGTTTGAAGTCATGGCGCCCGGCATGGAAATCATTGCGCCCATCCGCGAGCTGGCGTTGAGCCGGCAGGAGGAAATCGACTATTTAGCCAAGAACGGATGCACGCTGGCATGGGAAAAAGCAAAGTATTCCATCAACCAGGGGCTCTGGGGAACGAGTATCGGCGGGGCGGAAACGTTGAAATCCGACACCTTCCTTCCCTCCGGCGCTTATCCGTCGCAGCCCGTAGCTGCCACGCCGGAAAAAATCAGCATCGAATTCCGCCGGGGCGAACCGGCGGCGCTGAACGGCCAGCCGCTGCCGCCGGTGGAGCTTATCCGGCAATTGAACGCCACGGCGGCAAGGTTTGCTATCGGCCGCGACACGCATGTGGGCGATACCATCATCGGGATTAAAGGGCGCGTGGCCTTTGAAGCCCCCGCGCCGATGATTATTATTAAAAGCCACCATCTGCTCGAAAAACATACCCTGACCAAAGGGCAACTCTACTGGAAAGACCAGCTCGCCGGCTGGTACGGCCAGCTGATGCACGAAGCGCAATACCTCGACCCGCTGGCGCGGAATATCGAAACGTTTCTGGAAGATACGCAGCGGTTCGTCAGCGGGACGGTGGAGGTGGAACTGATGCCTTATCACTTTGCCGTGCTGGGCTGCGCGTCGCCCTACGACTTGATGAACGCGAAATTCGGCGCCTACGGCGAAACCAACAAATCGTTCTCCGGCGCCGACGTCACAGGCTTTACAAAAGTCCTCGCCAATCCGTTAAAAATATATTATTCCGTCCATGAAAACGATTAAGGCCGCGATTGCCGGCGCTACCGGCTACACCGGAGGAGAACTGATACGGGTGCTCCTAAACCACCCCCATGTAACGTTGAGCGCATTGCTGACCGGCAGCCTGCAGGGGCAGGCCGTAACGGCGGTGCATAAAGACCTGTATGGCGACTGCGATTTGCATTTTACCGGCGACATGGGCAAACCCGACGTGCTTTTCCTTTGCCTGTCGCACGGGGCGTCGCGGGAATTCCTCCACACCCACCCGCTGCCCGCGCACTGCAAAATTATCGACTTGGGAAATGATTTCCGCGTGGACAATACGTTTGACGATAAAACCTTCGTATACGGCATTCCCGAATGGTTTAAGGAAGACATCCGGCGCGCCCACTGTGTTGCCAATCCCGGATGCTTTGCTACCGCCATTATTTTAGCGTTGGCGCCGCTCGCGGAAGCCGGCTGGCTGGCGTCCGACGTGCACATTCACGCCGTTACCGGCTCCACCGGCGCGGGCAAGCAACCCGGCGAAACCACGCATTTCAGTTACCGCGCCGCCAACCTGTCCATCTACAAACCCTTTACGCACCAGCACCTGGCAGAGATTCACCGGACGCTGGAACGCCTGGCGGGCGGCGCGGTTCCGCCAATCAATATGATTCCCGTGCGCGGGGATTTTACACGGGGGATTTTCGCCTCCGTCCTCACGCGGTTGCCGGAAAACGCCGTTGCCGCGCAGGTGCAGGAACAGTACAAAAACCGCTACGCGCCTTCGCCCTTCGTGCATGTTTCCACCGGAACGGTCAGCCTGAAAGACGTAGTGAATACGAATAAAGCACTACTTCAACTTCATTTCCATAACGGCTACCTGCACATTACTTCCACCATTGACAACCTCCTGAAAGGCGCCTCCGGCCAGGCCGTCCAAAACATGAACCTGCTCTTCGGCTTTCCCGAAGATTGCGGCCTGCGGCTAAAAAGCATTGGATTTTAATTTGGAAGTAGGAGGTATGAAGTATGAGGTATGAAGTGGCTAGCGCTAGAGTCAGTAGGCAGTTTTCAGTTGGCAGTAGGCAGTAGGCAGTTTCAGGCGCCTTTTTAGTTTAAAGTTTAAGGTTGCTGGCGCCAGCCAATTCTCCACTCTCCATTAAAAAAAACCGCCGGCATGTTTCCATACCGGCGTTTTTTAAAAATTACGGCAAAGGCTGTCGGCGTTAGCTACTGCCTACTGCCCACTGCCTACTGCTACTGGGTCTACGGAATAATCGCATTCATTATCGCTCCGAACGGCCCTTTCTCGCCTCTTGTATTCTCCCAGCGGAGGGCGAAGTAGAGGACTTTGCCGCGGTCTTCGTCGGCGAATTCGAGGGTCAGCGGGGTGTGCGTGTCAAACGACGAATTGGTCAGGTCGTTGATATGCACTTCCCGGAGGTTGTCGAATACCGCCCAGCGAACTTCTGCGCCGTGCACCCCGGGGGGTTTCGCCTTCTTGTGCGTGCCGTCGTCTTCGTAGAATTCTATCGATATCCTGCGAAATTGCGACGTGTTCACAGAGGCGGCCGGGCGCGTGCCGGGCACCGGCGACGGCGTGTTGCC
>JAITSM010000005.1 GCA_031287815.1 Prevotellaceae bacterium | reverse complement strand
AAATGCGGCACGCCCCCATCGAAATGCGGCACGCCCCAATTGAAATGCGGCACGCCCCAATTGAAATGCGGCACGCCCCAATTGAAATGCGGCACGCCCCAATTGAAATGCGGCACGCCCCCATTGAAATGCGGCACGCCCCAATTGAAATGCGGCACGCCCCCGTTGAAATGCGGCACGCCCCAATTGAAATGCGGCACGCCCCAATTGAAATGCGGCACGCCCCCGTCGCAAGGGGGGATGCCCCCGTCGCAAGGGGGAACGCCCAAAATATATAGTAAACCAATATACTAACTTAAAAAAAGAGAATGGAGCGTGGAGAATGGGCGGGCGCCAGCGTTCATAATTCACCCGTCACTCCTCACCCGTCACTCCTCACCCTTCACCCCTTCACCGTTGGGGGACAGTCATCCGTATCCGCCATGCGGCAGGATAAAGGTTGTTGGTGCGACGCCCAAGGCGCTTGACAAAACCCAAGGGGAGATGATTATAAGTGAGCAATACGAAATCTTTTTCCGCGCCGTCAAGCTTGACGGCGTCGCGGCGCAGGAAATGCAAGGCGGTGGATAAATCGACTTCCACCTTTGGGAAAGCGGTCGGTTGCAAGGCGGTAGATAATGCCAGCGCCGCCGCCGGAATAATCGTGGTTCCTTTCTGTTCGCCCACCGCCACGCCGGCTTGCAGCACATTCAGGTGTTGCGAAAGTTGTGCAATAAACGCCTGCTGCGAACAGGGCAAGGCATGGATAAAATTGTCCCGGGTATCAAAAACAAACTGTCCGGACAACCATTTTTCCACTTGCGCGGGCGCTTTCGCTGCCGCACGGCGTATAGCCTTTTCGTTGCCCTTCCGGTTGGCGGAACGGGACGGCGAAGTTTTCCGCAGTACGCTCATGAAAAATCCTTCGCCTTGCACGCGGTGCGGATAAAAGCGGTAGCCCGCTTCGCTTTCGACAACGCCCCACGCCGGAGTCAGCGGCAGCGGCGCCCGCTCGGCGCCCAACGTATCCTGTATCCATTGGACATTTGCGTCGTTTTCGTCGCGGTTAAAGGTGCAGGTGCTGTAGGCCAGCAGGCCGCCCTCGCGCAAGGCGTTCCATGCGCCGGCGACAATGCGGCGTTGGCGTTCGGCGCAAAACCGCACATGGGCAAGGCTCCATTCTCTCATGGCGGCAGCGTCTTTGCGAAACATTCCCTCGCCGGAACAGGGCGCATCCACCAGCAACAAATCGAACGCGCCGGCAAGCATTCCGAATTGCTGCGGGTCGTTGCGGGTTACCACCACATTCGAGGAGCCCCATTTGGCAAGGTTTTCCTGTAGAATAGCGGCGCGGCTGCGGATGGGTTCATTCGCCACCAGCAAGCTTTCGGGCGGCAGCAAGCCGGCCAATAAGGTCGATTTTCCGCCGGGCGCGGCGCACAAGTCCAGCACGCGGCACCGGCTGCCCAGCGACGGCAACGCCGGCGCCAGTTGCGCCAAGAACATGGACGACGCTTCCTGCACATAATAGGCGCCGCCGTGCCACAACGGATCCAGCGTGAACGCCGGGCGTTGCGCCAAATACACGCCGTCCGGGCACCAAGGCACCGGCGTTTCCTGAACAAACTTCCCGGCCGCTGTTTTCTTCCGGTTGTAACGGATACTTACCGGCGGCGCCTGCTGCAAGGCGTCGAGCAACCCGCCGGCTTCCGCCCCCAACAAATTTTGCAGCGACTGAATAAACGGTAAAGGTATTTCGGACATGAAAAGGAGTATAAATTTATTTGCAAAAATACGGTTTTTGCAAAAATAAATTCGTTTTTCAATTATTTACGACAGAAACAAAGGTTGAAAGTTGAAGGTTCCCGGCGGCAGCCATTGCCTGCCGCGCTCACAGGCGTTCCAGCTGTACCGTAAAGTGGCGCATAAGTTCCGCTTCTTTCATGATTCTCACGCCGCGTTTAATTTTGTCGCGGCGGTCAAATACATTTTTCAACGCCGCCGCCACAACGTCCATGTGATTGTTGGTATAGACCCGGCGCGGGATAGCCAGCCGCAATAAATCCAACCCGCCAAAGCGGTTTTCGCGGGTCACGGGGTCGCGGTCAGCAAGCAGGTACCCGATTTCGCAGCCACGAATGCCGGCTTCCAGGTACAGTTCAATCGTCAATGTCTGGGCGGGAAATTCTTCTTTGGGCACATTGGTTAAAATTTTCGGCGCGTCCACAAATATGGCGTGTCCGCCGGCGGGGCGCTGGTAAGGAATGCCGTATTCATCCAGTTTTTTTCCTAAGTATTCTACCTGCTTGATGCGCGTAACCAGGTTTTCCAGTTCCGTATTTTCATCCAAACCCACTGCCAGCGCGGCCATGTCGCGCCCCGACAAACCGCCGTAAGTGAAATAACCTTCGAACCGGATACAGAAATTCCGCGCGCCCTCGTACCAGTCTTTGCGGCGCGTGGCAATGAATCCGCCCATGTTTACAATCGCGTCTTTCTTGGCGCTCATCGTCATGCCGTCGGCATACGAAAACATTTCCTTCACAATTTCCTTGATGGTTTTCTGTTCATAGCCTTTCTCGCGCACCTTGATAAAATAAGCGTTTTCGGCGAAACGCGCCCCGTCGATCAATACCGGTTTATTATATTTGGCAGCAATTTCCCGGACGGCTTTTAAATTTTCCATAGACACCGGTTGCCCGCCGGCCGTATTGTTCGTAACCGTTACAATGATGAACGGAATCCTGTCCGCCTGCCCGGCCAGTACTGTTTTCAGTTTTTCGGGGTCTACATTTCCTTTAAACGGAAATTCAAGCTGTGTGTCTTTCGCCTCTTCAATTGTGCAATCCAGCGCTTCCGCCTTCCGCGACTCGATGTGTCCTTTCGTGGTATCAAAATGCGAATTGCCGGGAATAATGTCGCCCTCCTTGATTAAATAAGAGAACAGCACATTCTCCGCAGCGCGCCCCTGATGGGTGGGGAGCATATATTCAAAGCCGGTAATCCGTTCTACCGCGTCTTTAAATTCGTAGAACGACCGCGCGCCGGCATAACTTTCGTCGCCCATCATCATGGCCGACCACTGGCGATCGCTCATGGCGCCGGTGCCGGAATCGGTGAGCAAATCAATAAACACCTGGTCGGCGTCCAGCAGGAAAACATTGTAGTAAGCTTTTTTCATCCATTCTTCCCGTTCCTGCAGCGTGCTGCTGCGAATGGGTTCTATCATTTTAATCTTAAATGACTCGGCAAAGGGGATTTTCATATTTTTAAATTTACGTTAATTTGTATGGTGGTTAATATAGGTTTACAAATGTAAAAAAAAAAAGCGAATAAAAAAAATGCTGCCGCGGTTAAAATGTAATAAAAAAAAGGGGGAGTAGTTTGTAATTAAAAAATATTGTTTTATATTTGCAGCGGTAATGATGTTCTTTGACAGATTTTAGTAGTTTTATTCTTGCTGAAAACATCGACAGTTTTTTGTAAGGGAATAAATAGGTTCCACAAGAGAAAACGTGGACTTTGCTTATTCTTACAAGGTAGTCGATGACCTTCAGCAATTAGGTACAGTTCACGTTTCGTATTTTTATGTATAGTAAAAATCAAACGTTATAAAATTATTGGCAGCGGGATAAAAATCGTAGCGAGGGGTTGTTTTATCAAGGTTAGTTTGTGTTTGCAAAACAGCCCCGATGCTGCGAAAAATAATATTAACTTTTAAACTCATTTTTATGCAAACAAAACTTTTCTTTTTAGCAATGCTTGTAAGCGTGGCAGCAAGCGCACAAACAAACGTCGAGCTGCTTGAAGCAAATTACACAAACAAAACCGTTTCTTTCCGCGTATGG
>JAITSM010000200.1 GCA_031287815.1 Prevotellaceae bacterium | reverse complement strand
CGGGCTACATTGCCACCGATATGACAAAAGACCTGGACGAAAATGCGCTCAAAACGCTGGTTCCGCTGGGGCGTTTCGGAACGCCGGAAGAAGTGGCGGCGCTGGTCGGATTCTTAGCTTCCGACCAGGCGGGATACATTACCGGCGAAGTCGTATCCATCAACGGCGGGCTTTATACTTAATAAATGGAGCGTGGAGAATGGAGCGTGGAGAATGTCTTTTTAATGGAGAATGGAGCGTGGAGAATGGAGAATGTCTATTAAGGCGCAAGCCCATTCTCCATTCTAAAAAAGTAATCATTATCGGCGCGGGCATATCGGGATTAACGGCGGGTATCTACGCCCGCCTGGCCGGTTTTGATGCGGAGATATACGAATCCCACCAGCAGGCGGGGGGCAACTGCACCGGCTGGACGCGCGGAAAATACCACATTGACGGCTGTATCGAATGGGTAACCGGCTCGCGGGAAAATAGCTCCCTGCACGATATCTGGACGACTATCGGGGCATTGACGCACGACACGGAAGTGTATTTGCCGGAAGAAATTGTTTCTACCCTCCACGAAGGTCAAATATACCACCTGTACGCACAGATAGACAAACTCGAAGAAACATTCCTGCGCCTCTCGCCGGAGGATGCGCCGGTGATAAAAAAATTAGTCAGATATGTGCGCCAGAAACAACATATCAAAGTACCGGTAAAAAAACCCTTTGAGCGCCCCGATTTGTGGGAGCTGGCCAAGCTGGGCTTCCACATGCTGAAAGCCGGGATGCCCGACCGGAAAACAAGCCGGTTGTCGGTAGGCGAATTTATCGCACAGTTCAAATCGCCGGTCATCCGCCGGCTGTTATCGTGCACGGTACATCCCGACATGCCTTCGTATGCTTTGTTTTTCTCGTTAGGCACGCGCACCTCCGGCGACGGCGGTTGGGTGAACGGCGGGTCGAAGGCCTTTGCGGAGCGTATCCGGCAACGCTTCGAAGCACTGGGTGGCGTGTTGCACCTGAATAAGGAAGTCGGGGAAATAATTATTAAGAACGGAAAAGCCACCGGCATAAGGCTCACAGAAGGCGCTGCGGAAATCCCCGCCGATTATGTGATACCGGCCATAGATGCGCATGCTTTGCTGTACAAGCTGCTCGGCGGAAAATACAAAAGCGCCTATTTTGAAAAACGCTTCAGCCATCCCGACAAATATATTATCTCGGCTGTTTCGCACGTGGCGCTGGGCGTAAATGCCGATATCGGCGACAAACCGCATCACCTGTGTATCGAACCCGAACAGCCTTTTTCGCTCAACGGCTCGCCCATCTCCCAATTAAATATCAAAACCTACTGCCATGACCCGGCTTTCACCGCCGGTAACCGGTCACTGATTACCGTACTTTTGCGCGATGCAAACTTCGACCACTGGAAAGCATTGCAGGAACAATCGTATGAAGCCTATAAACAGGAAAAGGAACGGTTGGGCGCATGGGTAATAAAAAATCTCCTGCCGGTGTTTCCCCAGCTGGCAGGCCGTTTGGAGATGATCGATATTGCCACGCCGCTTACTTTTCACCACTATTGCCATACTTACAAGGGCGCTTATATGTCCTTTCTTCCCGGCGCGCGCGTCCGGCAAGAGTTCAATCTGGGGCGGATAAAGGGAATACAGAACCTTTATCTGGCGGGGCAGTGGGCTGCTCCCACCGGCGGATTGCCTATGGCGGCCGCTACCGGCAAATTTGCCATCCAGCGGATTTGCAGAAAAGAACGCATCCCCTTCCAATAACAAAGGCTGCCCATTTTCGGGGCAGCCTTTGTTTACCATGTAACCGGCGCGGGTTTATTTTTTGAAATAACGGTTATACAACCCTTCAAAGCCTTTTCCGTGGCGCGCTTCGTCCTTGCACATTTCATGTACGGTGTCGTGGATAGCATCCAAATTCAGCTGTTTTGCCAGCGTGGCGATGCGTTTCTTGTCCTCGCAGGCGCCACATTCGGCTTCCATCCGCTTTTGTAGGTTGGTTTTCGTATCCCATACGACTTCGCCCAACAGTTCGGCGAATTTGGAGGCATGTTCCGCCTCTTCCCAGGCATACCGTTTGAAGGCTTCCGCCACTTCGGGATACCCTTCGCGGTCGGCCTGGCGGCTCATCGCAAGGTACATGCCTACTTCGGTGGATTCCCCCATAAAATGTGCCTTCAGGCCTTCCAGCACCGTTGCGTCAACGCCTTTGGCGACGCCAAGCACGTGCTCGTCGGCAAATTTTAATGCGCCTTCGGTAGCCACCATTTCTTTAAATTTTTCTTTCGGTTGCTTGCATTGCGGGCAACGTTCGGGAGCTTCGTCCCCTTCGTGTACATAACCGCACACGGTACAAATCCATTTTTTTTTCATTTTTTTAAAAGATTTAAAAGTTTATATTGATTTAATAAAGCTGTGAAGCTTTAGTTTTACATTTTTTGCAATAGCCTTTATAATACAACTGGGCGTCGGTAATCAGAAAACCGTCTATTTCTTTTGCCACCACAGACGACAGGTTTTTTACCGGAAAGTCGAACACGTTTCCGCAATATTTGCAGCGGAAATGGGCATGCGGGGAAATCTCGGCATCGTAGCGCACGTTTTTTTCATCAATGGTTATTTCGCTGATAGCGCCTTTGTACGCAAGTAATTTCAAGGTATTGTACACGGTTGTTTTCGACAGCGTAGGAATAACGGGATACAGTTTATTAAAAATAACATCCGCTGTAGGGTGGTTATAATGTCCCATCAGGTATTCCATAATAGCTATGCGCTGTAGCGACGGCTTAATTCCGTGATCCTGCAGCCTGTCTATGATGATCGACGTTTTCATTTTAAAATTGTACTTATTACAAATCTGATTTTTTTACAAAGGTAAATAAAAAAATAGAATTAGCAAAAAAAAGTTGTGAATCGTATGAAGTATGATGTATGAAGTATGATGTATGAAGTGGCTAACGCCGGAGTCAGTAGGCAGCTTTCAGTAGGCAGTAGCTGGCGCCTACCTCATACTTCCTACTTCATACTTCAAAAAGTCTTGATATTTAAAAAAATCTTTTCTACCTTTGCACCAAGTTATTAGAAAACAATGAAAAGCCGCCCCCATAACTTGTCATTGCCCGTTGGCTGTTCGTCGTTGGCCGGCGCAGCCCCGTTGACCGTTAGGCACTGCAGATTTAATAAAAAACGACTATGAAATATTTTTTAGCTATCATTGGTCTATTCATTGTACTTAGCTGTTCAAGAGAAGTATTTACCGATCCCTTTGACTTCTTTTGGCACAAGATGGATGAAAAATATGTGTATTTTGAGGAAAAAGGCATAGATTGGGATGCCGTATACAGCACGTATAAACCGCGTGCCGCCACAGCAAATGATGAGGAGTTATTGCAAATATTTCAGGAAATCATCGATCTTTTAAAAGACGGGCATGTATCTGTTTCTACGCCCGATACCGTTATATTGTATGATTGGAGGGATACAAATAATATAATGTACTTAGATTACACAGCTTACCTGTATTTCCCCATACAGGATCATATTATGGGTTTCTATGACGTTACTCAACTTACCAACAATATTATCTATATATATTTTAATTCTTTTGAACCTTCTTTTGATACGGAACAGTTCCGGGAAATTATCAGTCATTATTCTTTCTCTAAAGGAATCATTCTTGATATTCGGGGAAACATAGGGGGCAATGAAGATAATGTCTATCGTTTTGCTTCCTGTTTTTTTACGGGGACACGCACCGTTTTGTACAAGCGAACCAAATCAGACCGCAGCCACAATGCTTTTTCCGGATATATTCCCATAAATGTAACCGGATGCGGTGTGTTTGACGAGTTCCTCCCGATAGTACTATTGATAGAGAGTGGTACGTACAGCGGAGGAACTCTCTTTAGCGCTATTTTGAAAACATTGCCCCATGTAGTACTCGCAGGAATGCCCACCGGCGGCGGCGGCGCGCGCCGTTATGATTATACAATGCCAAACGGATGGACAATGAGTTGTTCCCAACAAGCGACCTATGACGTACATTACCGCTCCCTTGAACTCGGAGTAGCTCCGCATTATAAAATACCGACCACGAAAGAAGACGCAGCGGCGATAGGGCCAACCAACCGCCACAAGTTAACGGAATTTGCTTATCAATACTTAAACAACCGGTGATTAAGCCTGCTCGTTAAAAGTTAAAAGTTAAAAGTTGGCTGGCGCCGGCTAACTCATAACTCACTGCTAATGACTCACGACTAAAACACGAACAGTTTGCGCCGCCGTAAAGTAAAAAAAAGGCGTCACTAACCGGAATGTTGACGTAAACAATCGGAATGTTGACGTAAACAATCGAACCGGTATAATCAATAAAATAAATTATAAACCAAAAACATGCAACTTATTCCAGAGGTGTGATATATGAAGTCTGAGGTAGCTGGCGCCTGTTTAATGGAGAATGGACTGGCGCCAGCCGTCTCACGACTTCTTTCCGGCTTGCCGCTTCCGGCTTTTTTCGTAACTTGCGGCGATTAAATTTTATAACTATGAAAAAAATAATATGGTTATGGTATGCTGTGGCGGGCGTTATGTTGATTTCCTGTTGCCGCCCGGCGGTATTTTCCGGAGAGGAGCTCCTGTTGATAAATCAGGGAACGGCACAAACGCCTTTCAGGGTGCTGCAAATAACCGACCCGCAAGATGCGGTGCGCCTCCGTACCCCTTGCGGGAATGTTGAAAATTTTGCCGGCGACTCCACGCTGGCATTGCTCATTGCCCGCTTGAAAACGACGCTGATAGCCGAAAACGGCGTGGGCATTGCCGCATCGCAAGTAGGGGTGTTGAAAAATATTTTCCTGTTTATGCGGCTCGATTTGCCGGGCGCGCCGGTGACCGTAGCGATTAATCCGGAAATAATTAACCGCCCGGATACGACGGTGTGCTTTGACCGCGACGGATGCCTGTCCATTCCCGGCATTAGCGGCAATTCTGTCCGTTATCCCTGGGTGGAGGTGGAATACAGCAACGAGCAGGGCGAATGCTTCCGCGAACGGCTGGAAGGCTACAGCCGGCAGGGCGTTTTCACTGCAGTGATTTTCCAGCACGAATACGACCATACGCGCGGCATATTGTTTATTGACAAACTGTGCAACCTTTAGAGGTATGAATTATGAGTTATGAGTTATGAATTGGCTGGCGCCGGCATTCTCCATTCTCCATTAAATTTGTATCTTTGCGAGAGAAAATTTTCTACTAATTTCTATATTTCCATTGCAGTTTATGTCACAATTTGTACACTTGCATGTCCATACGCAATACTCCGTTTTAGACGGGATGTCCACCATTGAGGGGCTGTTCCGGAAAGCCAAAGCCGACGGGCAAACAGCGCTGTCCATTACCGATCACGGTAATATGTTCGGGGTAAAAGATTTTTTGGACGTGGCGGAAAAAAAATTCCCCGAAATTAAACCTATTGCCGGATGCGAAGTATATGTATCGTCCGAAGGCCGCTTTTCGCGGCGCGGCAAAGAAGACCAAAGCAGCAACCACCTTGTGCTGCTGGCTAAAAACCTGACGGGATACTATAACCTGGTGAAGCTGGTTTCCTATGCCTATACGGAAGGGTTTTATTACAAGCCGCGCATCGACCACGAGTTGCTGGAAAAATACCACGAAGGGCTGATTGCCTGTTCGGCCTGCCTGGCGGGTGAAGTGCCGCGCGCCATTCTGCGCGGTAATCTGGAGGAAGCGGAAAAAACCGTTGCGTGGTATAAAAATCTGTTCGGCGACGATTACTACCTCGAACTGCAACGCCATAAAACGGACGACCCGTCGGCTGACCAGCTGGTGTACCCGATGCAGAAAGCCGTTGCGGAACAGCTACTGGCTTTCGCGCAAAAGTACCAAATTAAAATTATCGCCACCAACGACGTGCACTTTGAAAATGCCGGCGACGCCGAAGCGCACGACCGCCTGATTTGTCTCAATACCGGCGCCGAACTGGACGACGCCAAACGGATGCGCTACACCAAGCAGGAGTGGATGAAAACACAGGAGGAAATGGCGCTGCTGTTTTCCGACCTCCCCGAAGCGTTGAGCAATACATTGGAAATAGCGGAAAAGGTGGAACGCTACAGCATCAACAACCAGCCGATCATGCCGCATTTTCCTATTCCCGGAAATTTCACGGATTCCGACGAATACCTGCGACACCTGGCGTACGAAGGCGCCGCCAAACGCTATACGGAAATTACGGACGCCATAAAAGAGCGGATTGATTTTGAACTGGCGACTATTAAAAAAATGGGCTACCCCGATTACTTTTTGATTGTGCAGGATTTTATTGCCGCAGCGCGCCAGATGAACGTGTGGGTAGGGCCGGGTCGCGGCTCGGCGGCCGGCTCGGTGGTGGCCTATTGTTTGCAGATTACCGACATCGACCCGTTGAAATATAATTTGCTGTTTGAGCGTTTCCTTAATCCCGACCGCATTTCCCTGCCCGATATCGATATTGACTTCGACGACGACGGCCGCGCAAAGGTATTGAAATATGTGGAGGATAAATATGGAAAAGACCATGTATCGCATGTTGTTACTTTCGGCACTATGGCTACGAAATCGGCTATCCGCGACGTGGCGCGCGTGCAGAAATTACCGCTGAACGAATCGGACAGGCTGGCAAAATTGATACCCGTGCGTTGGGACAAAACGGAAACCGTCGTCAAAAAAGATGAGGACGGTAACGAAGAGAAAGAAGAACAGGGCTTGCCCATCAATTTAAAAAACTGCCTCCAGTATGTCCCCGAACTGAAAAAAGAATCGGAAGAAAATCCGTTAATGCAGGACACCTTCAAGTTCGCCCTTCAGCTCGAAGGCTCTATCCGCAACACCGGCGTGCATGCCTGCGCGATTATCATCGGGCAGAACAATTTAATGGAACACATTCCCATTTCCACCGCCAAAGACAAGGAAACAGGCGAAGACATGTGGGTGTCGCAATACGAAGGTTCGTGCATCGAGGAAGTCGGCATGCTAAAAATGGATTTTCTTGGATTAAAAACCCTGTCGATTCTGCGCGATGCGATTGAAAATGTAAAGTCCACACGCGGCGTTGACATTGATTTGGCCACTGTTTCGCTGGATGATAAAAAAACGTATGAACTGTTCAGCCGGGGGGATACGGTCGGGACGTTCCAGTTTGAATCGGACGGCATGCGGAAATGGTTGCAGGAACTCAAACCTACGCGCTTCGAAGACCTGATAGCCATGAACGCGCTCTACCGCCCTGGCCCGATGAACTATATTCCCAACTTCGTGGAACGCAAGCACGGCCGCGAGAAAATAACCTACGACCTGCCCGAGATGGAAGAATTTTTGAGCGACACATACGGCATCACCGTATACCAGGAACAGGTCATGTTGCTGTCGCAAAAACTGGCGGGCTTTACGGGCGGGCAAGCCGACACCCTGCGAAAAGCTATGGGGAAAAAGCAAAAAAAGACGCTGGCAAAAATGAAAAAAGAATTTATTGACGGCGCCGTTAAAAACGGCCACTCCGGAGAAATTTGCGCCAAAATCTGGAGCGACTGGGAATCGTTTGCCGAATACGCCTTCAACAAATCGCACTCCACGTGTTACGCTTTGCTGGGATACCAGACCGCTTACCTGAAAGCCAACTACCCGGCGGAATATATGGCGGCGGTACTGAGCCGCATGTTAAGCAACATCGACGAAATCACCAAAATCATGGACGAATGCCGGCGGATGGGTATCTCCGTGCTGGGGCCGGCAGTAAACGAAAGTAACCGGACATTTACCGTGAATGCGGAAGGGCATATCCGTTTCGGCATGGCGGCTATCAAAAACGTGGGCGCTGCTGCGGTAGACGCCATTGTAACCGAGCGAAAGAAAAGCGGGCTGTTCAAAAACATTTTCGATTTTGTGGAACGCGTACCGCTGACAACCATAAACCGCCGGGCTATGGAATCACTGGTGCTGGGCGGCGCATTTGACGAATTTAAGGAAATTAAACGCTATCAATTCCTGTCGCCCGGCGCGAACAGGGAAATTTTCATGGATAACCTGCTTCGCTATGCGAACAAATGGCAATCCGATAAACAGCAAAACATGCATTCATTGTTTGGCGGCAATTATGAAGAAACCATCAAAAAACCGAAAATCCCGGACGAAGTGGAAGAATGGTCGACGGCCGAAACGCTGAAAAAAGAAAAAGAAATGATCGGCATGTATCTCTCGGCGCACCCGCTGGATATTCACCAGTTCGCGCTCCGGCACTTTACCAGCCATACGTTGCAGGAAATACCCGAGTTATTAAACCTGGCATCCCGCAATGAGACGTTGCAGGCAAAAGTAATCACTATGGCAGGCATTGTAACCAAAGTCAACGAGGCGGCGGCAAAAACATCGGGAAAACCCTACCTGCGCTTTGCTCTGGAAGATTATACCGGTACGGTAGAGTTGCCGTTATTCGGGCAGGATTACGACAATTTCTCCAAATATATAAAACCCGACCATGCCTTACTCCTGCGTTGCCAGCTGCGAAAACGTTATAGAAAAGACGACCGGAAAAAAGAAGATAAGCGTCCGGATGAATGGGAACTGGGCGTTCGCGCCGTGTATAACCTTGCCCACGTGTGCGACGATTTGGTACAGTCCATCCAGCTTGTTTTGCCGGTAGAAGAACTTACCGCCTCCTTTACGGAACGCTTCACGGAAACGGTCTCAAAAAATACAGGGCGCCTGACATTGCTGCTGGAATTGACAGACCGGAAAAACAACCTGAAGGCAGAACTGTTCTCCCGTCTGTTCCGCGTGGCGCTGACGCCGGAACTTATAGATTTCATACAGTCGGAAAATATAAATTACCGCTTGACAACAAAAATATAATTATTTTTCTTACTTTTATCAAAAAATTTAACCTATGAGTATATTTTTCTATGCCTGTATCACCGCTTTGTTGTGCAGTTTTTTGTTGATGCCGTTATTGGCGCGCTTCCTGCGCCGCAGGCAAATCATGGACGAGGGAGGGCACCGGAGAATCCACAGGGGATTGGTGCCGTCGATGGGGGGAATTATCATCTGCGTTGCCTTCCTGTTTGCCATACTGATGTGGATGCCCATCCATAGCATTATTGAACGCCGGTTTGAACTGGCGGCCATTTCGCTGATATTTTTTTCCGGCATCCGCGACGACATGGCGCCTTTGCGGCCGCTATATAAACTGGTTATACAAATAGTCGCGGCAATTATAATCGTGCTGGTCGGCAACATCTGTATCCCTTCCCTCTATGGCCTGTTCGGCATATATCAAATACCGGAAGTGTTGGGCTGTGCGCTCAGCATACTGTTCATTATTCTTGTCACCAACGCATTTAATTTGATTGACGGCATCGACGGGCTGGCAGCCGTTATTGCCATAACGGCGTTTGCATTTCTCGGCATTTGGTTTTTCCTGGTGGGCAATGTGGTGGAAGCCCTGCGCATGGCCTGTATCATTGGCGCCATTGGCGGATTCCTGTATTATAACTGGCAACCGGCATCTATTTTTATGGGAGATACCGGTTCACTGGTCGTCGGGTTTATCCTGTCCACAAGCGCCCTGTCTTTTATTACTTTCAACGGCGATTTGCCGGCGGGTTCCCCCTTTAAATTCCCTGCGGTATTCGGCACGGGGCTGGCGGTGGTATTACTGCCGCTTTTCGATACTGTCCGCATATTTTTGCTGCGCATGAAGCAGGGGAAATCGCCTTTCCTTCCCGACAAGCAACACCTGCACCATGTAGTGCTGCATGCGGTACGGACGCATGCAAAAACCGTACGTGTGATACTGGCCGGATATATCATCGTGGCCGGAAGTATCATCGTGGCCGGCAAATTTTACAGGGACTGGATCATCCTCACCGGCGGCATCCTTGTATGTATTACTGTTGATTTGCTTTTGGCGCGCAATATCGGCAAGTGGATACGGAAATACGGCGGCAGGCAGGCAGCGCATTAACCCCTGCGAACACGGGCTATCCGTTCTTCCCATTTCCATGCGGAGCGGAGCGTGTCTTCAATCGTTTCCTGCGCCCGCCAACCCAGTACGGTATGCGCTTTTCCGGGATTCGCCCACACCTGTTCAATATCGCCGGCACGGCGTCCGGTAATTTTATAGGGCAGTTTTATGCAGGTAGCTTTCTGGAAGGCGGCAATCAATTCCAATACCGAAAGCCCTTTTCCCGTGCCGATATTAAAGGTTTCCACCGCCGGGTTATTTTTCCCGCCTGACAGGTAATTTACCGCCTGCACATGCGCGCGCGCCAGATCCACCACATTGATGTAATCGCGGATACAGCTGCCGTCGGGCGTATGGTAGTCGTTGCCGAAAACGCTTAATTCCTTCCGCAGCCCCGCCGCCGTCTGCGTGATGAAGGGCACTAAATTCTGCGGCACGCCCACCGGCCATTCGCCTATCTCCGCCGACGGATGCGCGCCGATAGGATTGAAGTAACGCAGCAAAACGGCTTGCAGCGCGCTGCAGGAAGCAGCAGTATCACGCAAAATTTCTTCACAAATCTGTTTCGTATTGCCATAGGGCGACAGGGCCGGCTGGACGGGCGCGTCTTCCGTAACCGGCAACACGGCGGGCTGGCCGTATACCGTGCAGGACGAAGAAAACACTATATGAAAAACGGCATGCGTGATCATCTCTTCCACCACATTGAGCAGCGACACCAGGTTATTGCGATAGTACAGCAACGGGCGTTCCACGCTTTCGCCTACGGCTTTGGACGCTGCAAAATGAATGACCGCAGTAATGCCGGGATATTTATCAAAAACAGCCGCCATAGCGTGCCGGTCGCAGCAATCCACCTTCTCAAAATGCGGGCGGACGCCGGTGATGCGCGCAATGCCGTCCACCACCTCCGCCGAGGAGTTCGACAAATTATCCACAATGACGGTTTCGAACCCCGCCTGCTGTAATTCCACCACGGTATGCGAGCCAATGTAGCCCGTGCCGCCGGTAACAAGGATAACAGATTTTGACATATATTTTTTTTGAAAACAAAGATAGTGATTTTTTGAATGGAGAAAGTATTTTGAAGGGAGAATGCCCCGTCAGGGACGAAATGTTGGTAGAAAAAACGCATCCCCCAGCCATCGTCGTCCCGTAAGGGACGAAATGTGAAAAGCGTCGCTCCTTCTTACATTCCGTCCCTACGGGGCGATCGGGCGGGATGTTTATGCATAGTTCTACCAATATATTGTCCCTACGGGACAGTGACAGCCCATTCTCCATTAACTAAGCCCGGAGGGCTTACATTTTCATAACCCCATGCAAGTGCAGCGCAGCGTAACGCAGCATGGGGGCTATATGCACTCCCTACCCCTCGCGCGGAGCACAGGTTTTCCGCTATGCACGGACAGTGCGCCGCGCGAAAGGCGCAGGCGTTCTTCTTCCGCAGGCTGCGCTGCGCTTGCCTGCGGTTATGAATATCTCGCCCCTTCGGGGCTTTTTTGAGTTAAGAACTAAAAGTTAAGAACTAAAAGTTAGCTGGCGCCAGCACTTTTAACTTTTAGTTCTTAGTTCTTAACTCAAAAAAAACACCGGCATGTTTCCATACCGGCGTCTTTTCATTACTTCGTCTCAGCAGCCCCCCTCGCCTTTAGGAGAGGGGGCAGGGGGTGAGGTTAAAGCGGCGTCAGCCACTGCCCACTGCCCACTGCTACCGGGTCTACGGTATCAGCACGCTCTGGATTTCATTCCACGGGCCTTTTTCGCCGGTGGTGTTTTCCCAGCGGAGGCAGTAGTAGAACAGCTTGCCGCGCTGGGATTCTTCGAAGGTGAGGCGGAAGGGCGAGTGGGTGTCGAAGCTCGACTGCGTGAGCTCGGCGCGACTCGCCGGCGGCGTGTCGAGGACGGCGGAAATCATCTCCGCGCCCTGCACCCCGAAAGGTTTCCCTTTCTTCTCGCTGCCTTTGTCGAAAAAATGAATGTCGATAATCCCCACGCCTATCAGCACCACATACGCTTCCACAAACGTCGTGGGCGCGGGGTG
>JAITSM010000171.1 GCA_031287815.1 Prevotellaceae bacterium | reverse complement strand
TAACCTTGTATGAACAGGGCATAGAAATGCTTAGGAGCAGGTTTTGCTTCTATTTGTATAACTGTTTTTCATATTTTATATTTATATTCCTCCGCATCAACGGATACATATAGTTTTGTAATCCGATACACAATAGCTATAAACGTAACCAGCATGGCATTCGTTGTTCCACGGGCGTAGCACCAGATAGCAGCACTGCGCAGTACAGTTACTACAATTACCGTCTTTAATTTGGCCAGATATATTAAAGTTTGTTCCATATGGTTCAAACAATAACCCTAAACCATCTCTATGTGCCCACATAAGTTTAGCTTCTGTGTAATTAGGCACGCGCCAACCGGTAGGGCATGATGTAGAATTATTTTGTTTTACTTCAAAATCGCAACCGACATAAGGAATAACCCCTCGCTGCAATTTTTTATTTGCTGCCAATTGATATGCAATTTTTGCACATTTTTTAATTTTTAGGGCTTTTGCTTACTACAACATGAAAAATAAAACGTGAACTGAGAACGACTCCTTTTAAGGTCTAGACAACCCGAACAGAAAGCCGATATCAATTCACGTTGATATATTCGGCTTTGTTCTATTCTGTTCAAAGAGTGTCTAGTTCTAAAAGATTGAACAAAAGCCATTGAAATATTATTCTAATCCGATAAATAATGAACATCCAATAACGCTGCAAATATAATTACATTTTTTTAAATTCCAACTATTTTTCAATTTTTTTTACCATTTTTTGATCTTTCAAATAAATCCGTCAATCGGTAATTTTATTGTATTTTTGTTTAAAATTTGAACCGTTTGTTATGAATCGTTTGTTATTTTTGGGATGGATTTGTTGTTGCCTGCCGGCGTCGTTGCAGGCGCAGGAAGCGGCGCGCGCCAACGGGCAGGCGGGATGGCAAGATGTGTGCTACGACCCGCATATCCGCAGCATCCAACTGTTCAAGGGCGACAATGAACAGTCGTTGCCGGTGCTGGTATTGAACGCCGGCGAGCAGCTGAGGTTATGGTTTGATGATTTGTCGGAGCGCCGCTCGTCGTTGCGCTATACGGTGGTGCATTGTTCGGCCGACTGGGAGGAGGATAATCTGTTTGTTACCGACTACCTCGAAGGCTTTCCGGAAAACCGGCTGAACGATTTCAGGCATTCGCACATTACGCGGGTAAATTATACACATTATGAATTGCAAATCCCCAACAGCGACGTGCAATTGAAAGTGTCGGGAAATTATTTGCTGAAGGTTTATGAAACGGATGCACAAACGCCGGCGTTTGTGCGCGGTTTTTCGGTGGTAGAGCCGAAAACCGCCGCCACGCTGCGCATGCGCGGGCCGGCAGTAACCGGCGAAAAGTGTTTGCAGCAGTTAGAATGCGCCGTTACGCATCCGTCGCTGGAAGTGCGCAATGCTTTCCGCGAGCTGAAAGTGCGGATAGCGCAAAACGGCTACCGGCTGCCGCAGCAGCCTTTTCCAACGCCTACGTTTACGGATATCGGGCGCACCGACTATTCGCAAGCCGACCGCAACTGGTATCCGGGCGGCAATGAATTTCGTTTTTTCGATACGCGGAACTTGGAGTTCAGCGGGCGCGGCGTAGTGCAAATGCAGGCGGATAACGATGGTTTTATCTATGCCCTGTTGCAGCCCGATGCGCCGCGCAACCGGCAATATTCTTATGAACGCGACATGAACGGCCGTTTTTATATCGACGCTTACCGCACTTCCGACCGCCTGACGGAAGCCGATTATATCACTACTGTTTTTACGCTGAATGCCCCCGAGCCGTTCGACGGCGAAGTATATGTGTTCGGCTCGTTCACCGGCTTTGCGTTGCATCCCGCCTTCCGCATGGAGTATAATGCCTCGCGGCAGGCGTATGAATTGAATACGCTCGTAAAACAAGGGCTCTACAACTATCGCTATGTGCTATTAGACAAACAGGGGCGCATCGACTGGGCGGCCATCGAAGGCTGTTATGCCGAAACGGAAAACGCCTACTATGTGTATGTTTATTTCCGCTCTTCCCACGACCGCTACGACCGGCTGCTGGGCTTCTTCCCTACGTTTTGAGTTAAGAACTAAGAGTTAAGAACTAAGAGTTGGCTGGCGCCTGCTAACTCTTAGTTCTTAACTCTTAACTCTTAACTCGTCCCCCCTTCCCTCGCGAAGTATAAAAAAAAGTTGTACATTTGTATCCTATTTAAATTTACATGAATACAATTATTTCGATTTTTGCTGTAGAAGAGTTGCTGTTGCTGGCGGCGGTGTTGGCGTTATTCATCATAGAGGTGATTTACTGGTTGCGGGTATTCGGTCGCGTGGCGTTCCGGCGGATAAGCGCCCAGCCGGTAACCGGCGAGCAACTGCCGGTGTCTATTATTCTTTCGGCGCGTAATGAATGCGAGCTGTTGCAAAAGACCTTGCCCCTTATTCTGGAGCAGGACTATCCCGAGTTTGAGGTAGTGGTGGTGAACGACGGTTCGGACGATGATACGGAGATTTTGTTGGCGTCCATGCAGGGCGCCCATCCCCGCTTGGTGTTCCGCGCAATTGTAAAGGATGAAAAGTTCCGGCATAACAAGAAAATGGCGCTGGGCGTAGGCATCAAGGCGGCGAAATATGATTTGTTGCTGTTCATCGACGCCGATTGTTACCCTTCGGGAAACGGGTGGCTGAAAGCCATGCAGCGGTATTTTACGGAGAAGAAAGACATCGTGATTGGCTACACCCGCTTGCCCCATACGGCGCGCTGGATGCGCGCCGACCATTTCATGCAGGCCTTGCATATGCTCGGGAAAGCCTTGTTGCGCAAGACTTACATGGGCATACACAGTAACCTTGCTTACCGCAAATCCTTATTTTTTTCAAACAAGGGTTTTGATATGCGCGTAACCAACGGCTTGCGGGAAGATATTGTTTTTATCAATAAAACGGCGACGCGCGCCAATACCGCCGTGTCACTGGGCGGCGAAGCAACGACCGTCAGTACCTTGCATTATTCCGCCGGCAACTGGTTGCGCTACCGTGCAAATGAATTGCGCTCACTGGACTTGTCGGCGCACGGGCCGCACTATCCGGCACTGGGGGAAACCCTGTGCCGCCTCTTATTTTTCGCCGGCATTGCCGGAGCGGCGGCGGCGTTGTGGAACAATGGCATGGTGCTGCTGTTGCTGGCGGCGGTGCTGTTCATCCGTTTCACCCTGCAGGTGGTTTTATTTATCCGCGCGCAAAAACGGCTGGGGGAAAAAGGATTGTTGCCCATACTTTTGCTTTGGGATATCTTTTATCCGTTCTATTATCTTTCCCTTATTTTCATCGCTAAAATCAATAACAAACAAACGTGGCGGTAGCGGATGCAGCTTGTTTAAAGGAATTTTTTTCGGCGCTCACGGAACGCCAGTGGGCGCAGTTAGCGCAACTGGCGCCGCTGTATGCCGAATGGAATACGCGCATCAACGTTATTTCGCGCAAGGACATCGGGCAAATTTATTTGCATCATGTACTCCATTCCTTAGCCATTGCCAAATTTATCCGTTTCCTTCCCGGGGCAAAAGTGCTGGACGCCGGCACGGGCGGCGGCTTTCCGGGCATTCCATTGGCTATTCTTTTTCCCGAAACCCATTTTACTTTAGCGGATGCTACCGGTAAAAAAATAACGGTGGTGCAAGCGGTGGCCGGGAGCCTCCGCTTAACGAATGTAACGGCTGTCCATACCCGTGTGGAAACCATTGCGCAGGAATTTGACTTTGTAGTAAGCCGCGCCGTTACGGCATTGCCGGCATTTGCCGGATGGGTATGGGATAAAATCATTGCCGGCGGCACGCACGCATTGCCCAACGGCATTATATATTTAAAAGGCGGCGACCTCGCTGCCGAAATCTCCGGCACCATTTCCCGCCTCTCCATTGCGCCGGCCGCGATAACCGTGGAGCCCATCAGCCAATGGTTTCCCGACGCTTTCTTCGCAGAGAAAAAAATTGTGCATATCCGAAAAGGAGTTAAGAGTTAAGAGTTGGCTGGCGCCACCCAACTCTTAATTCATAATTCATAACTCATAACTCATACTTCATAAAATTCATTTTTATTAACATTTTTTGTTAATTAGGCCGCATTGACATACTCAGTCAAAAAGGGGTATTACAGCA
>JAITSM010000085.1 GCA_031287815.1 Prevotellaceae bacterium | reverse complement strand
GTGCATATCAACGACCTGACCAATTCGTCGTTTGACACGCACACCCCGCTGACCCTCGAATTCGCCGACGAAGACCGCGGCAAAGTCCTCTACTTCGCCCTCCGCTGGGAGAACACCCGGGGCGAGAAAGGGCCGTTCGGAGCGATAATGAATGCGATTATCCCCTGACGGGGCGGTGAAGGGTGAAGGGTGAACGGTCACCGGTGAACGGCGTAGGGGCGAAAAATTTTTCGCCCCTACATGCGGAAAATGAAAAACGCCGGTATGGAAACATGCCGGAGTTTTTTTTGAGTTAAGAACTAAGAACTAAAAGTTAAAAGTGCTGGCGCCAGCTAACTTTTAGTTCTTAACTTTTAGTTCTTAACTCAAAAAAGCCCCTTCGGGGCTTCCTCTTAGAACTTATCAAAATCTAAATGCGTCGACCCTGATGCAGGAAAACATTCCTCATCCGTAATTAAAATTAGTTGTATCTTTACGCAAAATTTTTAAAATAATATATGTCAATAATACGTGCCGTGCGGGGAATAATGCCGGTGATAGGGCAAAATTGTTTTATAGCCGAAACGGCGGTCGTCGCCGGCGATGTGGTTATGGGCGACGATTGCAGCATCTGGTACGGCGCGGTGTTGCGCGGCGACGTGAACAGCATCCGGCTCGGGCGGCGCGTGAATATTCAGGACGGCGCGGTGTTGCATACCCTGTACGAACGGTCGGTGGTGGAAATCGGCGACGATGTGAGCGTGGGACACAATGCCATTATTCACGGCGCAAAAATCGGCAACAATGTACTGGTCGGCATGGGCGCTATCTTGATGGACAATGCCGTTATTCCCGATAATACGATTATTGCCGCCGGCGCCGTAGTATTGAGCAACGCCACGCTGGAACCCGGCGTATATGCAGGCCTTCCGGCAAAAAAAGTGAAAGACAGCGATGAGAAAGTCGTAGAAATGGCGCGCAACAACGCCGCCGGCTACCTTCTCTACAAAGAATGGTTTATTTAATTTTTTATTTCTACTCCCTGATATGAAAATTGCATTATACGGCCGGGCGTTTACCACCGATTTGTCGGCACAGGTTCATTCCGCTATAACGCTATTGCGGGCGCGGGCAGTGGCGTTTTCCATCTATCGCCCGTTTTATGATTTTTTACAACAGGCGTATGACCTAACCATTCCCGACGCGGTTACCTTTGACGGGTTGCCGCCGGAAGGAACGGCCTGCCTGGTCAGCATCGGCGGCGACGGCACTTTGCTGGGCAGCCTGCAGCACGTGCGCGACAGCGGAATCCCGGTCATCGGAATAAACCAGGGGCGGCTGGGATTCTTGTCCGCCGCCTCGCTCGAAGCCTTCCCGCAGGTATTGGAGGCCATACTGGGGAAAAAATACACCATTGAAAACCGCACATTACTGGCAGTAAAAGGCGCGATCCTGCCCGGTACGGTTTATCCCTATGCGCTCAACGAAATCGGCATCCAACGCCACAGCCCCGCCATGATCGGCGTGCACGTGCAATTGGACGGCGAAAAGTTGCCTACCTACTGGTCGGACGGTTTACTGGTCGCTACCCCCACCGGCTCCACCGCCTATTCCATGAGCGTCGGCGGGCCGATTGTAGTGCCGCAATCCAAGAGTTTTATTATTTCGCCCATCGCGCCGCACAATTTGAATGTGCGCTCCCTGGTCATTTCCGACGATACGTTGTTGGACATTACGGTAGAAACCCGCGACAGCAATGCTTTCCTTACCATCGACAATCAACTGATTGAAATAAATTCGGGCGCACGGTTTACCGTCGGGAAAGCCGGTTTTACCCTCCGCATTATCCGCCTGCACGGCAGCAATTTTTTTAATACCATGCGCGACAAACTGTCGTGGGGGCGCGACAACCGGAATGCGTATTAAACAATTAACAACAAACAGCGTCTAACCATTTATTTACTTGTATCGTAACGGATGGAGCCATCAGCCCGAAAAAAATTACTCTGTGTTTTGGCATTTCTTTCCTCCCTGTCTGCCGGAGCGCAGTCTTTTTATTTTCGCCCGGAGCCGCACGACGTGGGCATGTTTGGCGGCGCGGCGTTCTATCTGGGCGATTTGACGGATAATTACTCCCTCTTCCGCCACCTTTCCTTTAATGCCGGCCCCCTTTACCGTTACCATTTCAACGACCGCTATTCGCTGCGCGGCGAGCTTGCTTTCGGCGAATTGCGCGGCCTGATGATGCGGCCGGACATGCCCCCGAACAATAACGGCGAGCAATGGGCGTTTTCCCGGTCAATGATTTTGATGGAAATAGCTACGGAAATAGGCTTTTTCCCGATGAACGTAACAGATTTCCGGAAACGGCAACGATGGTCGCCCTACCTCTTGGGCGGAGTAGGCTTTACCGGGCTGTCGCCCGACAAAAACATATTCATAAGCGAAGAAGAAATGCAAACAGTTTGCGGATATGTCGTACTGGGCGTAGGCGCGAAGCTGGCTATCTTCAGCCGGTTTACCCTGGGGATGGAATGGCTGATGCGAAAAACATTCAGCGACGGCCTGGATTACTATAAAGGGAAAGCCGGCTCCTGGGCTATTAACAAAGACTGGATAGGAACGATAGGTATCACCCTCACTTACCGGCTGGACGAAGGCCGCGCCTGCGCCGCCTATAACCGCCACGAGCCGCTCGCCTATCCCCTGAAAGGGAAACGCGTGGAAAATTAGTGGGAAGCCGGAAGTGGGGAGCCGGGAGCGCCGGAAAATTGTTTTAGGGGTACCGGTATTTGTTTTAGGGGTACCGATATTTCATTTAGGGGTACCGATATTTTGGTTAGGGGTACCCTGTTTTGAATTATCCGAATGGCGCTAACGATTACCGATTAACAACTAATAACTAACGACTAATACTGACTTATGACGCACGACTCACGACTCACGACTCACGACTCGCAACTCGCGACTAAAGCCGATTTACGGCTCGCAACGAACCTTCACGTGGCGGTGATTATGGATGGCAACGGCCGCTGGGCGAAACGCCGGTTGCAACACCGTATTTTCGGGCACCGGAATGCCATCAAGGCGGTGCGCGAAACGGTGGAAACAGCGGCTGAAACAGGGGTGCGCTATTTAACGCTTTATACCTTTTCCGAAGAGAACTGGCAACGCCCGCAAGCGGAAATAAACGGGCTGATGGCGCTTTTGGTGGAAGCAATTCAAAAGGAAACGCCCACGCTGCTTAAAAATAATATCCGCTTACAGTATATCGGCTGCACGGAGTTGCTGCCGGCGGCTGTGCGGGAAAAACTGCAACAATGCATAAACGAAACCGCCGGCGGCACAACCATGACGCTGACGCTGGCATTAAGTTATAGCGGGAAATGGGATATTACCGAAGCTTGTCGCCGCTGCGCTGCCGCTGTCCAGCAAGGGCGGCTGGCGGCAGTGGAAATCACCGCCGCAACGGTTGAAAACTATTTATCAACCGCCGGTATCCCCGCGCCCGACCTGTTAATCCGCACGGGCGGCGAGCAGCGCCTCAGCAATTTTATGCTGTGGCAAATGGCTTACACCGAGTTTTACTTTACCAAAGTACTGTGGCCGGACTTTTCCAAACAGCATTTTCTGGACGCCCTGAAAGAATATAACCGCCGCGAACGCCGCTACGGCAAAACCAGCGAACAAATTCAACAGTAACAAGAGAAGGAACAGTGAATAATGAATAATGGCATCATGCGCCAGCTAATTCATACTTCCTACCTCTACTTTAGAATAGGCGTTTTTTTATTTTTTCGTATCTTTGCCAATAACAATTTAGGTCAAATGAAAACCAAATACGTAAATACCGGAAACAAAGACACGCGCTCGGGTTTTGGCGCCGGCCTGCTTGAAGCCGGCAAGCAAAGCCAGGACGTTGTAGCGCTCTGCGCCGATTTGAAAGACTCGGTCAAAATGGATGCGTTTGCAGCCGCTTTTCCCGAACGTTTTTTCCAATGCGGCATTGCCGAAGCTAACATGATCGGCACAGCGGCCGGGTTGGCATTAAGCGGAAAAATTCCATTCACGGGAACGTTTGCGGCATTTGCTTCCGGACGGGTGTATGACCAAATACGGCAATCGGTGGCGTATTCAAATACGAATGTAAAAATCGCCGCATCGCATGCCGGCATTTCGCTGGGCGAAGACGGCGCAACGCACCAAATCATGGAAGATCTCGGATTGATGAAAATGTTGCCGCACATGACCGTTATCAATCCCTGCGACTACAACCAGACCAAAGCGGCCACGCTGGCTGCCGCTGCACACAAAGGCCCGGTATATTTGCGTTTCGGCCGCCCGGCGGTGCCGAATTTTACTCCCGAAAACCAACCGTTTGAAATAGGCAAGGCGATTATTATGAACGAAGGCAAGGATGTAACCATTTTTGCAACCGGGCATTTGGTATGGGAAGCGTTGGCAGCTGCGGAGCAGCTGATAGAAAAAGGCATTTCGGTAGAGCTTATAAATATTCATACGATAAAACCATTAGACGAAAAAACGGCGTTACAATCGGTAGCGAAAACCCGCGCCGTCGTTACGGCCGAAGAACATTTGTGTAACGGCGGGTTGGGCGACAGCATTGCCCAATTGTTAGCGCGCCGCCTTCCGGCGCCCATAGAATATGTGGCCGTAGACGATAAATTCGGACAAAGCGGAAAACCGGCGGAAATATTAAAAGCGTATGGCTTGGACAGTGCGCACATTGTAGATGCCGTAGAAAAAGTGATAAAAAGAAAGTAGGACAAATGTTTTTTCCGTACCGCTATAAAATAAAGAGGCGGGCGACCATGAAACAATCCGCGTTAAAAAAAGTAGCTAAGCAGTGACAGATAAAGAACTGGTACAATTATTCCTTGACAGCGATAATCCCGATTATGCGTTCAACCTTATCGTGAACAAATATCGTGAACGGCTTTATTGGCATATCCGCAAAATGATTATTTCGCACGACGACACCGATGATGTATTACAAAACACATTTATCAAAGCATGGAATGCCTTGCCGGAATTTCGCGGCGAATCGCAATTGTTTACATGGTTATACCGGATTGCCACCAATGAATCCCTGACCTTTTTAAAGAAAAAACGCACTAAGTTTTTCTTGCCGCTGGTAGATGTAGAGAGGCAATTAAGCAATTCTCTCGAGGACGATTCGCACTTCAACGGCGACGCCATACAGAAAAAATTACAAAAGGCAATTTTAAAGTTACCCGAAAAACAACGTTTGGTTTTTAACATGCGCTATTTCGACGAAATGAAATATGAAGATATGTCCGCCATTTTGGACACTTCCGTAGGCGCGTTGAAAGCCTCCTATCATCACGCAGTACAAAAAATTGAAAAGTTTATGGAAGAATAGATATTAAACCTTTACTAAAATAAGTAGTCAAACTCAACAACTATGAAACACAGGGTTACACTCAACAGCGAATTAAAACACAACCCATTTGTTGTGCCCGGAAATTATTTCGAGGCGTTCACCGTACGCAAAAGCGTTACTCTCAACAGTGCATTAAAACAAAATGCATTTGTTGCCCCCGAAGGTTACTTCAATACATTGCAAGAACGCATAACGGAAAGCGTTGCCAATGCCAAACGGCAGCCGTCCGTGTTACGTTGGCAACCGTTGCGTACACAATTAGCCTTTGCCGCCAGTTTTGCATTACTGGTAAGCGTTGGGTATGGCGTTTTCTCTTTACTTTGGCCAGCAGCGGCTACTTCGGAAAAAAATCATGCCGAATTTATTCCGAATTATTTGACTCAAATCTTTGACGAGCCGGCGTTGATTCAAGCCGTAGTCAACAAACCGAAACATGAAAGCAATGACCTGAAACCGGTAGTGGTTGAAATGGAGGATGATGTTATTATCCGTTATCTCGCCGATGCCGATGTGAGTTTGAATGATATTGCCGCCACTTACTAAAAAAGGAAACGTTATGACAAGAAAATATATCACCCTTCTTTGTTTAGTTTCCGGTTTGTCGGCAACTACTCCGTTATTCGCACAATCATACCGCATAGATACTACCCGCTCTATTATTCGCGACCAGTATGGCAATATCATTGGCTCCGGTTTCGGATTTGAACTCCGGTTGGAAGGAAATTCGTATGAAACAAGAATGCAACAAATCCAAAGCCATAAAGTGGCATTTTTTACCAATAATATAGGACTTACGCCGGCGGAAGCAGCTCAATTCTGGCCGCTGTATAACGAATATGTCAAAAAAAGGGAAGGGCTCATCGACCGGAAAAATAAGTTACTGTACCAGCTTTCTTCGCAGCAGACATTGGAATATATTTCCGAAAAAGAACTAATAGCCTTGCTGGACGCTTATTTATTGTGTATAGAACAGGACGCCGACTTGCAAAAGGAATACTATAAAAAGTTCGCCCTTATTTTGCCGTCAAAAAAGTTAGCGCGTTATTACCAGTCTGACCAATTATTTAAGGAAATGTTATTGCAAACCCTTAGCCGGAGCAGATATTAAAAAAACCGGTAAGTAAAACTTACCGGTTTTTCTTTTTCTAAAAGAAGCGGCCGCGCCAGTCTTGCACCTCCGCCGATTTTTCCAGTACATCATAAAATTCTTGGTACCGTTGCATTAAAGTCATCTGGTCATACTTTTCCATGTATTGTTCGCGTGCTTTCTCTTCTTCTATCGTGTATGCTGCGCCGGTATAACGGCGAGTTACCGTAAACATATAAGCGCCCAATGAACCTTTCACCGGCCCGGTTAAAGTATTCTCCGGCGCGCCTGCCACGCTGCCCTGCAATTTCGGTTCCAATCCTATGCCGCTAATAAAGCTGCTGCCAGCAAAAGAAATATCGGTAGCGGTATTTACCGTAAGATTGTTTTTTTCTGCAACCTCATCAATAGTTGTTGCGCCGTCCGCCGCTGCTTTTATTTGTTGCGCCAACTGTTCGATTTTTTGTTCTTTCTGCAAAATACTTTCTATATCCGGGCGAACTTGCTCAAAAGGCAGCGTGCCCTGATTCCGTACAGCCGTTAGCGACGCTATCACAAAATAATTGCCAACCGTCAATACCGGCGACACATCGCCTATTTTCGCTTCATACGCCCACCGCACCAAGTCGCGCACATTGACGTCAGGCAATGCCGACAAGCTTTTTTGTCCTTCATTTAACGAGTAGGCCGGCACAATAGTTAATTTTTTTCCGGTGGCTACTTCCCTGAATTGTTCGTGCTGCGCGCTTTCGGACGCCAGGCTGTTCGCTTCAGAAAAAATGGTTTGGTACGTAGCTTTTCCGGGATGAGCGGTTTTTTCTACAACAGCCAGTTGCACCATGCGTTCTTCCGGGCTGCGGTCGGTGACTTCTACAATGTGTATGCCGAAATTGGTTTCTATTTTCACCAATTTATTTTGAGGAATGACAAAGCAGGTATCGTTGAATGCCTTTACCATTACGCCTTGCGTAAACCATCCCAAATCGCCGTCTTTACTGTTGGCGGCTTGGTCGGCAGAATACTGTTGTGCAATGTAGCCGAAATTTGCGCCGCGGTTTAATACATTTATTAAGCTGTCAGCTATCTTATTGCTGGCGTCTTTACTGGCCTCTTGAATGAGGATGTGCCGGGCTTTTACCGAGTCGGGCATCATACGGGAACGGATGATACGCGCCGTATAAAATGTATTGTTGTCGCTATAGACGGGAAGGATGTCTTTCACGGTAGCGCGAAAGGCAAAGCTATCCAATGCCGGCAGAAGTTCGTTCTTTTTATAGTACTTGCCGGAAAAAGGCATGTCGGAATTGCGCGATACGAAATTGCCCAAATCGCCTGTATTTACAGTAGTAAATTCGTCATAAATTTTAGCCATTGTTTCTTCCGTCCGGCGGATGTCTTCGTCCGACGGCTCTACCGGAAAAGCGACCAATTCTATGTCGCGTTCATCGGCGGACTGGGCAAATTGTTTTATATACTTCTTGTAATATTGCCGCATCACCGCATCGCTAATTTGGACGGAAGAATCGCGGGCGGCGTTTATGGTTTGCGCTACATAGCTAATATCAATCGTCGTATTCCGGTCGTCGACCTTGCGTTTTAACTCCAAAGAATTGCTGTAATAGCTTTGCGTCAGTAACGACATGTATTTTTCCAATAATTGTGCATTGCGCATGCGGTCTTCGCAATATTTCCAATAGGCAGCGCGCATGCCGGAAGGATCGCTGTTGATGCTGCTAATAAAGTTGAGGACATTCGCCCGACTGAACGCGCCTGTTTCGCCCCAGAACACGGGGTCGCGCTCAAGTACCGGCGAAATATACCGCCCCTGTGTCAAATCCACCAATTCTTTGGCAGATATTTCGATGCCGCTGCCTTCGTATTGCCGGTTTAAAACTTCTTCCCGGAAAAAATCCTGCCAGGCCAAGTCGTTTATTTGTTCCTGCGTTTCTTCGCTCAAAGAGCCGCCGCCGGTGAATAAAGTATTTATTTGGGTATAGTATTCCTGCCGCTTGACAAAGTCCTGGTAAGAAATATTTTTCCCGTTAATTTTCCCGACATCGTTTTGCGAGGAAAACACGGAGATTATAGAACTCAACGTATCTGCGTCCACAATGAACGATATCAATGCCAGGCCTATGATTATTGTAATAAACACGCCCATGCGTACTCTGATTTTTTCTAAAACTGCCATTGGTGTATGTGTTTTAAATTTTTATTGGAGCGCAAAAATAGTAATTTTTTTTGGATTATCGAATTTTTTGTTATCAAGCGATCCTATCGTAGATTCAAGAATCAAATGCAACCGGGAAGATACATAGCGCGAGCTATTACTTTGTAAGGTTCGTCAAAGTTAAGCAATTTTCTTGGTCTTCGATTGAGTTTGTATTGTATGTTTTT
>JAITSM010000058.1 GCA_031287815.1 Prevotellaceae bacterium | reverse complement strand
ATTATGCGTTCCGCTATGATATGCTGGGCGCCCATGGCGTCTATGCTGATGATGCTCCCTTTTATTTCCAGCAACTCCAGCAAATGGGGAATGGCGGTAATTTCATTGCTCTTGGCTTCCTGACCAAGACATATACCCTGCTCCACGCTCCATGCGTTGACCAAATGAAGTGGGGGTGCATGGCTAAAGCTGTCTTTTGAACCACGTAGCGTCTTACCGTCAATCGTCACTACCCACTCTATTTCACCTGTAGCTTTCAGCTTCTACGCCCATTGCATAAACAGCTGTTCAAAGGCTTGGGGGTTGAGGGCTGAAAATACACGATTGATCGTATCATGGGAGGGTATACCGTGTCGGAGCGAAAGTATTTGGCGGAGAAAGTCGATGTTAGTTCTTCCAAACAGTGCAATAGCATCCCACGAAGCGGCTCCGCTAAGCACCGCTAATATGCTCAAAATAACAATATCTATCAGACTATGCCGGCGATTACGCCGTACCCGGGGATCGGGCAATTTAATAAAGGCTTGGTGAAGGGTAGTAGGCATGGTTATTTCCGTTATTTCTTGCAAATGTAGCCTTTTATTTCTTTTATCTAAACGCAATTAAACAATAATCCAAAATTTTTATATGCGTCGACCCTGACTTGATGGTTGGAACTTTTTGAAATGGCAAAATAATGTTTACCTTTGTATTCTATGAAACCAAAAAACGCAATAAAACTTTTTGAAAACAAACAAGTTCGCTCTGTATGGGACGACGAACAGGAAAAATGGTACATTTCTATTGTAGATGTAATAGAAATTTTGACAGGAAGTACAAACCCGCGTCGCTATTGGAGTGATTTAAAAATCAAGTTGGAAAAAGAAGGAAGTCAGTTGTACGAAAAAATCGTACAACTGAAAATGCAGTCGACAGATGGTAAGTTTTATAAAACCGACGTTGCCGATGTAGAGCAATTATTCCGGCTTATTCAGTCCATTCCATCGCCAAAAGCAGAGCCTTTCAAGCAGTGGCTTGCACAGGTTGCCCGTGAGCGATTGGAAGAAATTGACGACCCGGAACAGGGCATCGAGCGGTTAATGGAATATTACCACCGCAAAGGCTATTCGGATGCATGGATTAACCAAAGGCTAAAATCCATTGAAGTGCGCAAAGAGCTGACCGATGAATGGGAACGGCGCGGCGTGCAAAAAGGGCAAGAATTTGCAATGCTTACCGATATTGTTACGCATGGCTGGTCGGGAATGACGACAAAGCAGTACAAACGCTTCAAGGGACTAAAGACCGAGAACTTGCGCGATAACATGACAAACCTTGAGCTGGTGCTCAACATGCTTGCCGAAGCCACGACTACGGAAATTTCAAAAGAAAAGTCGCCGGCTACCGCAGAGGAAAATAGAGAAATTGCCCGTCAGGGCGGACAGATAGCCGGCAATACGCGTAAAGAAATAGAGGCCAAAACAGGTAAAAAGGTAGCAAGCACATTGAATGCAAAAAAACTACGAGAAATCGACATACAAAAAGACAGTAAAACAATGAGGCCATTGTAAAAGCTATATCATAAATCTTCTTCTATCTCCTCTCCGGTAGCCAAAAAGTCCAGCACTTTCCGGTTGGCTCTATTAATAGGCCGCCAGTCTGTTTTTGTATAAGTGTCGGTAATGCGTAGTTTCTCGTCTACATGGTTTAGACATTTATGCACTGTATATTTGTCAATGCCCACGCTGTTTCCCGCGAGGGTAGCCCACGTGTGCCGGGCGGCGTAAAACGTTAAGTTGGGTATACTCAATATTTCACCTATTCTTTTCAATCCCTTATTGAGCGCTGCGTTAAATGTACCAGCCGTACTGTACCGCTTATGCAAATTTAGCAACTGTACATTGTCTTTATATTTCCCTAAAATAGGAACAGCTTCCGGCGGTATGCGTAGCGAAAATTCAGCTTTATCGTCGCGCCGGTGGGTGGTCTTACTGCGGTTATATGTTATCCATCCGTTGACCGGCGCAGAACATACCAATAAATCGACACTATTCATTCCAATAAGATAAAACGACAACATAAATATATCATGCGCCAATTCTTCCCTTTCGCCGGCAGTCGGCTGATAGTCGCGTATCCTGCGCAATTGCTCCAATGTAATAGCCCTCTTTTCCGGCATTGCCGGTTTGGGTATTTTGTAATCGTCAAACGGATTAAACACAAGAAAAACACGTTCCCGTTTATTGTTATATACCCGCTCCGCCAGCCTAAACAAATGGTTAAGATGTCCCAAATATAATTGCAAACCCCGTCCTTTTACTCCTTTCCCGTCGCGCCCCTGTGCCGTCAGCATCCAGTGTGAATACCTATTAAGGAAATCTACTGTAATGTCATCAAACAATAAATTATTTTTTCCGGAAAACCGGTGCAGGCTATTCATAGCTGTTTTAATGTTGCCAACAGAGCCAATAGAATTAAGTTTTTTTCGTTTGTTCAATTCTGTTTGTTTGGCTACATATTCATTTGCAAATTCAGTCAAACTTAATAATGTTTGTGCGGGCTTTGGGGCAGTCAATTCGTTGGCTCTTCCTATGATATATTTTGCCAGTTCAGGCGCTTCGTAAGAATTAGCCGATAGCCCCATATTTATTACGATTTTTTCGTATAAGGCCATTCGGTCGGCTAATAGTTTATTAAGGAAACTATCGGTTAATTTCATCGCTCCTTGTTTATTTTCGACTATCTGTCGGTGCGTGGCAGATAATCCTGTTTTGATGTAACCAAGTTTGCCATTCCACCTAAATCTCAAAGCGATTGGGAAACTTCCGTCTTTGCATTGCTTTTCTTTTCGCAATAAAATATAAAATGTCATATTTTAGTATTTTTCGGCACACATTTCGGCACACATTTTGCGCCAAAATTAGGAAAAATATTCGGAATATTCAAAAAATAAAAAGCCTTTCATTTTTTTGAAAGGCCTTACTTCTCATGCTTTCCGTTATTTTTCTTTCGTGACCCCGGAGGGATTCAAACCCCCGACTTTCAGAACCGGAATCTGACGTTCTATTCAACTGAACTACGAGGCCAATATTTTCCAGCGCAAAGGTAGTAAATATTTCCATAAATAAAAAACGCCTTTTGCGAGCGCTATCCATAATCCATTCCTTTTATTACCTTTGTAAAAATTATACTTGCATGAGCGCTAAAAAATGGCTGTTTATTGTTATCCTGCTGCTCTTCCTGCTGAGCGCAGGCTTTGTGGTTAAAAGATTCATCGCATTCTACCACATTTCCTATGAAGAAAATGTACGGGACGACGCTTTCTTGTATGTGCCCACCGGCGCGGGGTTTGCAGCGGTTATCGATAGTTTGCATGCCAACGGATGGCTGATGGATGAAGCCGCTTTTTTAGCGGCGTCGCAGAAAGACGATTATAAGGCGCTCCAGGTATATCCCGGCCGCTACCGGATACGGAAAGGGATGAACAACACAAACCTGTTGCGCATGCTCAAATTCGGCTGGCAGGAGCCGGTGAAGGTCGTTGTCGCCGGCGCTATTCGCTCGAACGAAAGGCTGGCAAAAACGCTTTCCCGCAATGTAGAGCCGGACTCCGCCGCCTTGTTCCGTGCACTATCCGATGACAGCCTCCTGCAAAATTTCGGCTACACGCCGGCCACCGTATTGGGGATGATTATCCCGAATACCTATGAAGTGTACTGGAACATTAGCGCGGAAGAACTGTTGCAGCGGCTGCACAAGGAAAATGTCAAATTCTGGAATGAAAAGCGAACGCAACAACTTCAAACCATCGGGCTGACGCGCAACGAAGCCGTTACGCTGGCATCTATCGTGAATGAAGAAACAAATAAAACAGACGAAATGCCGCGCGTGGCGGGGGTTTATATGAACCGGTTGGCAAAGGACATCGCCTTGCAGGCCGACCCCACTTTAAAATATGCGTGGAATGATTTCTCGATAAAACGCGTGCTGAACAAGCACAAGCATATTGATTCGCCTTACAATACCTATAAATTCCCCGGACTGCCGCCGGGTCCTATTTGTATTCCTTCCATTGCTGCTATTGATGCCGTGCTGCACTATGAGCGGCACGATTACCTCTATTTTTGCGCTGACGCCGGCTTTACCGGTTATCACGTCTTCGCAAAAAACCTTTCCCAACATAATCAAAATGCGGATAAATACCGGACAGCGCTTAACCGGAAAAAAATTTACTAATGAGGTATGAAGATTTAAAAATGACGCAAGACCATTAAAACTTGTGGCAAGACCATTAAAACTTGTGGCAAGACGTTAAAAGGTGAAGGGTGAAGGGTGCTGGCGCCAGCACTCACCCTTCACCCTTCACATACTTAAAATAGAATTTCCGGAGCGTAGTAGCTCCAGTTGTTGAGCACTTCTACGGCCTTGATAAATTCTTTGTCGAGGCGTTTATTGATAATCTCGTAATAGGCGCCGGTGTCCCAAAGCGTGCGGGCGAGCAGGGCTTTCAGCTGTAACCGCATGTCGTTGCCGGATATTTCCAGCCCTTTTGCATCGCGCGCTACCCCTTGTTTTTCGGCGTAGGCGAGGAATTGCTCGAAGATGTCGTCGGTGATATAAAACTGTTTGTCAAATCCGGCAATGGTTTTATAGTTTTTCTCCAGGCGGCTGCGGTGCGTGTCGGCATATTCCATCGTAAATTGATGGAGAAGGCCGGCGCGGACGAGGTGGTCATAATACTTGGAATAGCCGGTGGTGTCGCGCGGCATAAAAATATCCGGCATGATGCCGCCGCCGCCATACACTACCCGCTGTTTGGAGAGGGTATAATATTTCAGGGTATCGGGAAAGCGGATGCTGTCGCGGCTGAAAAATTCGCCGTGCAATGCGCGTTTGTACAAATCGGCGTAATATTTCTCCGTCTCGCCGGCGTTGTAGGGACGTTGGATGAGGCGCCCGGTGGGCGTGTGGTAGCGGGCTACGGTGAGGCGGATTTGCGAGCCGTCGGTGAGGGGCAGCAGTTGTTGTACCAGCCCTTTGCCATAGGAGCGGCGGCCAATGAGAATGCCGCGATCCCAATCCTGAATGCAGCCGGCGACAATTTCACTGGCCGAAGCAGAGCCCTCGTCAAGCAGCACCACTAATTTACCGGCTTTGAAGAAACCGTCATTGCCGGACAATTCCATTGTTTTCGGGTAATGCAGCCCTTCGGTATATACCAGCAGGTGGCCGGCATCGAAAAACTGGTTGCATAAATCGACGGAAGTTTTGAATACCCCGCCGCTATTGTTCCGCAAGTCAAGAATCATGGAGGCGGGCGTTTTTTTGAATTTCTTCATAGCCTCTTTCATTTCGTCCAGCGTGGTGAGCGAGAAACGCCCGAGCCGGATGTATGCCATGCCCGGCTGCACTTCGTAGGCCGCATCCACGCTATGGATAGGGATTTTATCGCGCACAACCGTAAATGACAACGGTTGCGGAACGCCTTTGCGGGCAATGGTGAGCGAAACCTTCGTTCCTTTTGGCCCCCGCAGGTATTTCAACACTTGTGCATTCGTCAGCCCGACGCCGGCGATATTTTCATTATCGACCGTTACGATACGGTCGGCCGCACGGATGCCTACCGCCTGCGACGGGCCGCCGGAGATAGGCGACACGACGGTCAGCGTATCGTTCAAAATATTAAATTCAATGCCCACGCCTTCGAAGTTGCCTTCGAGCGGTTCGTTCGACGTCTTAAATTCATCGGCATTGAGGTAGGTGGAGTGCGGGTCTAAGTTTTGCAGCGTAGCGATAATCGCTTTTTCCGTGAGTTTACCGATACCGGCGCTGTCCACGTAGTGGCTGTTGATATACAGCAGCAGCTGCGCGAATTTTTGGTAACTTTCGGTAACTTCGTGATGGGGTTGTGCGGCGGCAGTCAGGGATAGCAGTGAGGCGAAAGCCAAATAAATGATTTTTTTCATCCGGGTATGCGCATTTGTTTAATAAGAACGCAAATATACGCAAAATATTCTATTGCTCTATAAAAAGGAGCCGCCCGCGTTATGCAGGCGACAATTCTTAACTTTTAGTTTTTAACTTTTAACTTAAAAAAAGCCTTATTTAAAGTTATAGCCAGCCAATTCAGGACGCCGTCCCCAAGTGGGGTTTTGTCGCCGGAGTTTCCGGGACGCCGTCCCCAAGTGGGGTTTTGTCGCCGGAGCTTCCGGGACGCCGTCCCCAAGTGGGGTTTTGTCGCCGGAGTTTCCGGGACGCCGTCCCCAAGTGGGGTTTTGTCGCCGGAGTT
>JAITSM010000019.1 GCA_031287815.1 Prevotellaceae bacterium | reverse complement strand
CCACAACGCAGTGATGACCCCTTATCTATCCCTCTTATGGCGTTCGTCCGCACGTGCCTGCGGAAGACATCCGCTGGTTCGCGAGCGCGAACACGGCTGGTTCGCGTCCGCGAACACGGTTGGTTCGCGAGCGCGAACACGGCAGGTTCGCGGACGCGAACACGGCAGGTTCGCGTCCGCGAACACGGCAGGCACCTTCTTTAATGTGCTAATGTGACTAATGTGCTAATGTGACTAATTAGGCTGGCGCCAGCGCTCTTAACTCTTAACTCTTAGTTCTTAACTCCTAACTCCTAATTCATCCTTCGTTCTCCATTATTTTCACTCCTTCCCGGTTGATGGGGGAGACGAAGAGGTGGCTGTCGATACCGAGCCGGTCGAAGTGGGCGTGCATGGCTTGTGCGGCTTGCCGGGCGGTGGCTTCGTCGGGGCTGAGGGCGAAGATGGAGGGGCCGCTGCCGGAGATGCTGCATCCGAGCGCGCCGGCGTCAATGGCGGCTTGTTTGATGGCGTAAAATTCGGGGATGAGGAGGGCGCGTACGGGTTCGATAATGACGTCGTGGAGGGAGCGTCCGATGAGCTGGTAGTCGTTGGTGAAGAGGCCGGCGACGAGGCCGGCGAGGTTGCCCCATTGTTGTATGGCTTTTTTGATGGGTACTTCCTGTCGGAGAATTTTGCGGCTGTCGCTGGTGCGTACTTCGATTTGGGGGTGTACGATGGTGGCGTAGAGGGGGGGATGGGGAAGGGGGATAATGTCGAGGGGGGTATAGCTGCGTATGAGGGTGAAGCCGCCGAGTAGCGCGGGGGCAACGTTGTCGGCGTGGGCGGTTCCGCTGGCGGCGCGTTCGCCTTGCATGGCAAAGGGGACGAGCTGGGGGCGGGTAAAGGGGCGCCCGAGCAGTTCATTTGCGCCGAAGACGGCGGCGGCGGCGCTGGCGGCGCTGGAGCCGACGCCGCTGCCGGGCATGATTTTCGAGAGGAAGGTGATGGTAAAGCCTTGTTGGCTGTGGAGGGCGTCGAGCATGGACTGGAGGGCTACGGCGGTAACGTTTTTTTCGGGAGTGAGGGGGAGGCGGTAGGGGGTTTGGTCGTGCAGTTCTATGCGTCCGGTATTGTTGAGCGCCATGCTGATTTGGTCGCCGGGGGTATGAAGCGCAAAGCCTAAAACGTCAAAACCGCAGGCTACGTTGGCTACGGTGGCGGGAGAGAAGATTTTGATCATATTCTTTAATGTGACTAATTCTTTAATGTGACTAATGTGACTAATTGGGCTGGCGCCGGAGTAATTAGTCACATTAAAAAATTAGTCACATTAAACATCATACATCATACTTTGTTCTAAATATTGGCTATCCGGATGATGTCGCCGAAGAGGCCGGCGGCGGTAACGGCAGCGCCGGCGCCGGCGCCGGCGATGACCATCGGTTGCGCGTTGTAGCGTTCGGTGTAGAGGGTGATGATGTTGTCGGTGCCTTGCAGGTGAAAGAAGGGGTGGGCGCTGTCTACTTCCTGCAGGCCAATAGCCGCTTTCCCGTTGTGGAGCGAGGCTACAAAGCGCCAGCGTTTGCCTGCGGCGTACAAAGCCTTGCGTTGCGCTTCAAAAGCGGCGTCGAGTTTCCGCAGCTCGTCGAAAAACCCGTCGATGCCGGGCGTGTCAAAGCAGGCAGGGGGCAGGAAGGGGATGATTTCGATGTCGGCTTTTTCTAACGGGTAGCCGCATTCGCGGGATAAGATGAGTATTTTGCGGAGTACGTCCGTACCGCTCAAGTCAACGCGGGGGTCGGGTTCGGCGTAGCCTTTTTCTTTTGCCATTTCGATGGCGCGGCTCAGGGGGATTTCCTGGCTGATGGTATTGAAAATAAAGTTGAGGGTGCCGGAAAGTACGGCTTCCAGCCGGGTGATTTTGTCGCCGCTTAAGACCAGTTCGTTGATGGTTTTAATGAGCGGCAGCCCCGCGCCGACGTTTGTTTCGTAGAGGAACTTTACCCCGCGCGTCCGCGAGAGGCCTTGCAGTTTCCGGTAAGATTCGTAAGGGCCGGAACAGGCGATTTTGTTTGCCGTGACTACCGATACGAAGGCTTGGAGTACGTTTTCGTAAATGTCCGCTACCTCCGTAGCGGCGGTGCAGTCGACAAAGATGCTGTTGCGCAGGTTGAGCGAGGCCAGGTGGTGCAGGAAGCCTTGCAGGTCGAGCGGCGCGCCGTCGCGCTCCAGCGTTTCCTTGACGCCGTCCAGCCCGATGCCCTGTTCGTTGAAGAGCATTTTCCGGGAGTTGAGCGCGCCGACGAGGTTTATTTTTAACCCGTGCCGTTTCATCAGGTCGTCGCGTTGCTGCCGTATTTGCTCCATCAGGTGGCTGCCCACCGTGCCGATGCCGGCGATGTAGAGGAAAATTTCCTTGTATTCGACGAGAAAAAAGGCTTCATGGATTACATTAAGCGCCTTGCGCAAATCGGGCTTGCGCACGACGGTGGAAATATTCAGCTCCGACGACCCCTGGGCAATGGCGACCACATTCACGCCGTTTTTCCCCAGTGCGTGAAAGAGCTTGCCAGATATACCGGGCATGCGTTTCATATTTTCGCCTACAATGGCAATGACCGACATATCGTGTTCTATTTTGAGCCCGATGGTTTGGTGGGTTATTTCTATTTCAAAGGCGCGCTCTATGGCCTGCCGCGCCTGCGCCACATCCTCCGGCACAATGGCAAAGGTGATCGACTGCTCGGACGAGGCTTGTGAAATAAGCGCTACGTTGACCTTCGCTTCCGCCAGTGCGCCGAACAGGCGTTTGGAAATGCCCAGTATGCCGGCCATTCCCACGCCGTGCAGGGTGAGCAAAGCAATGTCGTCAATCGAGGAAATGCCTTTGACCGACTGGCCGGACGCCCTGTCGGCGCAGGCGTTCACCAGCGTGCCTTCGGCTGAGGGGTTGAAGGTGTTTTTTATCCGCATGGAAATGTTGGCGGGCAACAGCGGATGCACCGTCGGCGGATAAATAACTTTTGCGCCGAAGTTCGACAGTTCGAAAACCTCCAGGTAGCTGAGGCGTTTGATGGGATAAGCCTTGTCGACCTTGCGCGGGTCGGCGGTCATGAAGCCGTCCACGTCCGTCCATATCTCCACTTCCGATGCGCCGATGGCGGCCGCCAGGATAGCGGCGGTATAGTCACTGCCGCCCCTGCCGAGCGTGGTGGTGGCACCGTTGCCGTCCGACGCAATGAAGCCGGGCAGCACCGCCCGCCCTTTGATGTTCGATAAAATAGCGCCGGCGCAGATTTTCGTTTTTTCAAAATCGACCTGCGCCTTGCCGAAGGCACTGTCGGTTTTGATGATGTTACGCGTGTCGAGCAACACGGCATCGTCTATCACTTCGCTCACCAGGAAGGCGCTCATGCGCTCGCCGAAGCTGAGCACATAATCCTGCAATTTCGGCGTATGTTCCTGCAGGCGCGACATGCTCTGCAAATAATCTTCGAGTTCATTAAGCAGCACTTTCAGCCCGCTCAGCACGTGCCCCTGTTGCTGCGGCTTGACTAAGGCCTTTGCGGCGTTCAGGTGGCGTTGTTCTATTTCTTCCAGTTCTTTTTTGAATGCTTCGTTGCCTGCGGCGGCAAGGCTGCCAGCCTTTACCAGCTGGTCGGTGACGCCGCCCAGCGCCGAAACGACTACAAATTTATTATCGGCGCTTTGTTCTACAATCGCTTTTACTTTCTTAATGTTTTCGGGCGTAGCGACCGACGAACCGCCGAATTTTAAAATCTTTGCCATAGGATAATTTACTAAACCCGACAAAGGTAGTACAATTTTGTAAGATCGAAAAAAATAGTTGAAAATTTATGTCCTTTTTGTGAAAGGTGAGGGGCTTTTTCAATGGAGAATTGAAAATGGAGAATTAGTTGGCACCTTTTTAACTCGGGGAGTAAAATTTTTTCAAAAATATTTGGAATTAAAAAATAAAGTAATATATTTGTAGCGTTAATAAGGTTCTTTATTTATTGGAATTGAAATATTATTTCAATGGCTTTTGTTCAAGCTTCTAAAATCAGACAATTTTTGAACAGCCTGGAACTAAAGCCGTGTATTTCGACGTGAGTTGATAACGGCTTGCTGTTCGGGTTGTCTGAACCCTAGAAGGAGTGAATATCAATTCACGTTTCGTTTTATGTAGAAAAAACATAACCCGAAAGCAAAAGTTATACAAATTGGCAGCGAATAAAAAATCGTAGCAAGGGGTTGTTTTAGTAAGAAGTTTGTGTTTGGAAACAGCCCCGAAGCTGCGAAAAATAATAATTAACTTTTAAAAAAAACATTTTTATGCAAACAAAACTTTTCTTTTTAGCAATGCTTGTAAACGTGGCAGCAAGCGCACAAACAAACGTCGAGCTGCTTGAAGCAAATTACACAAACAAAACCGTGTCTTTCCACGTATGGTGGAATGCAGGTTCTCGAGATGCTACGCACCTTCCCAAAGTGTGGGTGTGGGTAGATTACATCACTGTAAACAGCGATAACACCACTTCGGGCAATTCGTGGACACGCGCTGCCGTTTCCGCCGCCTCGCCTACGGCTTCCGTTACGTATGACGACAGCAACCGGCAAGGGTTCTGGTTGCAGGGCAACAGCGGCAGTTACAGTGCCACCGTTACTGTACAACTAAACATTACCGCCAGCAAATTCAATTGGTGCGCTTATGTTTCCGACTACCCGCCGAATGTAACGGCGAACAGTGGCGTTTATACTTTGCGCGGCACGCCGCCATTTACACTCACAGCTGCGAACGGCACAACAACGCAAACAGTGAGCGGCAGCACCATTTCGACATCTGCTGTAACCATTACACCGGTAACATTAACTGATAAAACAGCCTGCTCGGGCGTTTTCTGTCCTTATCAGGGAAGCGATTTGTTTATTGACGCTACGCACCTTTGCCAACAACGTACCAGCGGCGCAAAAAATTGGGAAGCATATATACGGGATGCTCGCGATAGCAAAATTTACCGTATCGTACAAATGCCTGATGGAAAATGGTACTTTGCGCAGGATTTGGATTACCGAAACGGTTCGAATCATATGTATAATGCCTCTTATTGTTCCACATACATCTATGGCATAACGGCTGCCAATAGTGGCACCGTTTGCCCAAGCGGTTGGGACGTACCAACCAGTGCGATATGGACGCAATTGATAACGTCCATCAACGGTGCCCCAAGCTGCTGGGATATCTTCTGGCCAACAACCGCTGGGGGAACCGATGATTATGGTTTCACCGCAGAACAGAACTGTGGCTATACATCGGGTGGCGGTGGAACACTATGGAGAGAAACCGACACCGGCTTCTACGCTTTCCGAGCTTATAATGCGAAATCAGATCCATGCGAGCAGCTGACTTTTAACAAAAGAGATAATGAATGCCAGCTGCAGTGCATTACCCTGGCCCAATATGCTTATGCACCTATCCGTTGTGTCCGCCAACTATAATTTTTATCAAAATAATACAAGTCGCCTGCGGGTTGCTGCAATGCTGCTGTGATTTAAAGTTCCTTCCGGCGCAAGCGTATGAAACGGTTGTTGCGCAGTTGCCGCCGGTAGAGGAACAGGTAGAAGTGTGATTTTTACATCTGTTATTTGAGGTTACCCATACTTCCAGTACGTACTGAAGCCCCCAACGCTTGCAACCTTAAACTAATGACTCACGACTAAAATACGAGCAGTTTGTGCCGCCGCAAGGCGGAAAAAGGGCGATCCCATCGAAAGGGGGGAGTCCCCCGCCTGAACGGGGGACTCCCCCGGACGAAGCGGGGAACCCCCCGGCTGAGCGGGGGAACCCCCCCGGCTGAGCGGGGGAATGTTTCCAGTAAATAGGAAATGAATATATTAACTTAAAAAAAGGAAGATCACGTGCGCGCATGGATTTTGCCACCCCTCCCCAGCCCCCCTCCGAAGGAGGGGGAGGCAGAGAGGCGAAGTAATGAAAGACGCCGGTATGGAAACATGCCGGCGGTTTTTTAATGGAGAATGGAAAATGGAGAATTGGCTGGCGCCAGCATCCTTAAACTTTAAACTAAAAAGGCGCCTGAAACTGCCTACTGCCTACTGAAAACTGCCTACTGCCCTCCGGCGCCAGCTAATTCTCCATTCTCCATTAAAAATGCCTTCTCCATTCACAGCAGCTTCCCCACTACCGGCTGCAAGTACCCCTTGTCTTCCGGTAAATCCGGCTGCCGGGAAGCAGCAACGGCCAACCGGTCGCAACGTTCATTAAACGGATTTCCGGCATGTCCTTTCAGCCAATGGAACCGGACTTGGTGTTTGCGGTAAATCTTCAAAAAGCGAAGCCACAAATCCCCGTTCTTTTTCTTTTTGAAGGCGGCATACTCCCACCGCGCCAGCCAGCCCTCCTCCACAGCCCTTACCACATAGGAAGAATCAGTAAATATATGCACTTGGCAATTATCGTACTTCAAAGCTTCCAAAGCTACAATCACCGCCATCAATTCCATCCGGTTATTGGTCGTATGGGCAAACCCGCCCGACAGTTCCTTTTGATTCCCGTTACACATCAAAATAATACCATAGCCGCCCGGTCCGGGATTGCCGGAAGCTGCACCGTCGGTATAAACGGTTACTTCAAAATTATCCGATACGTTCGGGCGTTGATTTTCCAAACCGGCGGGAACTGTTTAATGAGAAGGCAATTTTTCCACATTTAGCGGCTTCAGCGGATTTGCCGTGAGTTGGTCATATTCTTTCCGGTGGCGCAAAATATCGCAGGCGGCATAAATAGACTCGCGGAACGAGTCAGGCGAAGCGGTACCGGCTTTTACAATATCATAGCCGGTGCCGTGCGCAGGCGCTGTACGCACGGCGCTCAGCCCGGCGGTAAAATTCACCCCTGCATGAAACGACAACGCCTTGAACGGCGCCAGCCCCTGGTCGTGGTACATGGCCAGCACCGCATCAAACCGGCGGAACGAAGCCGCGCCGAAGAACCCGTCGGCAGCATAGGGGCCGAAAGCAAGAATACCTTGCTTCTCGGCCTCCGCCACCGCCGGGCTGATGATATCCTCTTCTTCCTTGCCCAGTATACCGCCGTCGCCGGCATGCGGGTTTAGCCCCAGCACGGCTATGCGCGGGCGGTTAATGCCAAAATCGCGTTGCAGCGAATGATTCAATAGCTGTGTTTTTTTCAGGATAAGCTCCTTGCTCAAGGAGCCCGGCACTTTTGCCAAAGGAATATGCCCGGTAACAATGCCCACGCGCATAACGTCGCTGAGCAAAATCATCAAATGCTCCTGCGCATCGAACGATTTGGCTAAAAATTCCGTATGCCCCGGGAAATTAAACCCTGCGCCTTGCTGCATATTCTGTTTATTGAACGGCGCGGTCACCAGCGCCTGGATTTTCCCGCGCTTCAGGTCAGCCACCGCGGTTTGCAATGCCCGCAAAGCCGCCTGCGCCGCTTCGGGCGTGGATTTTCCCGGCTCCACACGCAAATCTTCCGAGATGCAATTCACTATATTCACAATCTTCGGATTGATATCGCCGGTAATGGTAATGCTATTGTACGTAATCGGTTCGGCGCCCAGTAACTTGCGGTAATACGACATGGCTTTGGTCGAACCGTAAACCACCGGCACGCAAAAATCCAGCAGCCGGGCGTCCGCCAGCGTCTTTATAATAATTTCATAACCGATGCCATTACTGTCGCCCTGTGTAATGCCTATACGTATTTTTTCGCTCATATATGGTTGTTTAAATAATGTGGCAAAGGTAAGAAAAAATGTTGAGTTGCCATTTGTTTGCAACGACAAAAAAAATAGCGTATCTTTGCACCCCCAAAGGCGGGCATATTAGCGGGGTGTAGCGCAGTTGGCTAGCGCAGGTGCTTTGGGAGCATCAGGTCGCAGGTTCGAGTCCTGTCACCCCGACGACTTCTCCATATTTTAATCAAAAATTATTTCGTCAATTCGCCGAGCCGGTGGTAGAGGTCGTCCACGCCTTTCAACAAGCCTTCAAAAAGAACGCGGAAAGGTAGCGTTTTTTATTGAACCCGGCAAAATGTGTATCTTCGCAATCATAAACGGCCGCATTTTGCGGTAAGTTTTTAATGACAACCATTCAAACTTTAAACTATGATTATTGATTCGCTCACCGGCCTGGAGCGTTATTTTTCGCTCAACCGGCATTTTGAAAAAGTATTTAAATTCTTGCGCAGCCAACCGCTGCACGAACTGGCGGAAGGCCGCTATGCTATTGACGGCGACAATGCCTACCTGACCGTTTCGGTAGGCGAGGGGAGAAACGCCGGCGACGCCAAACTCGAAGTGCACGACTCTTACATTGATATCCAAATGCCGCTTGAAGGCGTAGAAACGATTGGCTGGCGCGACCGCTGCTATTGCGAACAACTCTCCGGGACGTACGACGAAGCAAAGGATATCGCCTTCTTCGACGACCCCGCCGAAACCTTTTTTACTTTGGAACCAATGACGCTCGCTATCCTGTTTCCCCATGACGCCCACGCCCCGCTCATAGGCGAGGGGAAAATCAAGAAACTCGTCGTAAAAGTGAAATTAACGTAACGGTATGTTCCGTGATGCTGGAATTCTTAGTTTTTAACCCTTACTTCACACTTCAAAATGCGCTATAATACGGCCACCGGCTGGTTTAAAAAAACGTTTGGCGAACGGGTGCAAAAAGTAACCATCAACGCCGGCTTCACGTGCCCCAACCGCGACGGCACGTTGGGTACCGGCGGCTGTACCTATTGCCTGAACGAGGCGTTCAACCCTTCGTATTGCCAGCCTTACAAGCCGGTGACGCAGCAAATCGAAGAGGGAATTATGTTTCATGCGGTGCGTTACCGCCGCGCCGAAAAATTCCTGGCTTACTTCCAGGCCTATTCCAACACTTACGCCCCTTTGGCGCAACTCCAAAAAATCTACCGGCAGGCGCTGGAACACCCGAAAATTATCGGCCTTGTCGTCGGCACGCGCCCCGACTGCGTGGACGACGAAAAACTGGATTACTTTGCATCGCTTGTACAACAAGGGAAATTCGTTCAAATAGAATACGGCGTGGAATCGTGCTTCGATCGCACATTGCAGCATATCAACCGCGGGCATACCTTTGCGCAGGCGCAGGCGGCGATAGCGCAAACCGCCGCGCGGGGCATTCATACCGCCGCGCATTTTATTTTCGGGCTGCCGGGCGAAACGCGCAACGACATGCTGGCAACGGCGGATATCATCTCCGCGCTGCCGCTGGATTCGGTAAAATTCCATCAACTGCAGCTCATCAAAGGCACCGTAATGGAGCGGGAATTTGCGCAATACCCCGAACGCTTTGTTACGTTCACGCTGCCGGAATACATTGACTTTTTCATAGACTTTCTCGAACGGCTGACGCCCGGAATAATGATAGAACGCTTTATCGGCGAAGTGCCGCCGCGCTTTGTCAACCGCACTGTATGGGGATTGCTGCGTAACGTCGAAATCCTGCGCATGCTCGAAAAACGCCTCGAAGAACGGAACTCATGGCAGGGAAAAATAATGGAGAATGTCTTTTAATTATGAATTATGATGTATGAGATAGCTGGCGCCAGCCAATTCATAACTCATAATTCATAACTCAAAAAAAAGTTTGGTGCATAAGAAATTTTCTCTACCTTTGCGCCTGCTCCCCATCACTTTTAGTTTTTAACTCTTAACTCTTAGTTTGTACTGTGCATAACTTCTTGATAAAATACTCTCAAACCCCTTGCGCTGCAACGGAATTTGCCGTATCTTTGTGCTGCGAAGCAGCACAGCACAGCACAGCACAGCACAGCACAGCACAGCACAGCACAGCACAGCACAGCACAGCACAGCACAGCACAGCACAGCA
>JAITSM010000234.1 GCA_031287815.1 Prevotellaceae bacterium | reverse complement strand
GTGTTTACAACCCAGATTCTGTCCACGCCGTGCCGGTAAGCCAGGCTCATTTGCTCGTAGGTGCGTTCGTTTTGCGTTACGTTAAGCCATTTATAGTTTCGCGGGGCTCCTACATAATCGAAGTGGTAGTAGACGCCATAGCCGCCTTTGCGTTTGGGGGCGTTAATGTCGGGCAGTTTGCGGATGTTGCCCCAGTTGTCGTCGCAGAGCAGCAGGGTAATGTCGTCGGGAACGCGCATGCCCTTGTCGTAGTAGTCCTGCACTTCCTTATACAGCGCCCAAGCCTGCGGGCGTTCTTCGGCTTTTTTGCCGGTTACTTTGGAGATGATATTGCGCTGGTCTTTGATGATGCGCTGCAGCAGGGCAATGTTAGCGCCTTCGCTCATCGGCGCATCGCCGTCGCCGCGCATGCCTACGGTAACGACCGTTTCATAATCTTTCATCCGTTCCATTCCCCCGCGCCAGAATTCGCGGAGTTCTTCCGGGTTTTTTTCATAGTCCCACGGCCGTCCTTTATGCAGGTGATTCCATTCTTCGTGGGCGCGCCCCATCGGCTCGTGGTGCGAGGTGCCGAGCACCACGCCCATTTCGTCGGCCAGTTCGCCGCTGCGGGGGTCGTCGTAATAAAGGGCGTTGCCCCACATGGCCGGCCAGAGGAAATTGCCCTTCAACCGAAGAATCAGCTCAAACATGTGTTCATACATCTTCGCGTTGACGCCGCCGAACTGCTCTTCGCACCAGCCCTGAAAGGCGGGTGCCTCGTCGTTGATAAAGATGCCGCGATAGCGTACGGCCGGCTCGCCGTCGGTGTATACGCCGGGTTTCACATACAGCTGGTCGCGGTGTACGGTGGGCACGTCCGCCCACCAGTACCAGGGCGACACGCCGATTTGCCGCGACAGTTCATAGATGCCGAAAATCGTGCCCCGCCGGTCGCTGCCCGCAATGACGAGGGCGGAAGTAATGCCCTCCGCAGGGTTCTCGACGGTCTGGATAAGGTATTTCTCGCGTTTGCCTTTCAAGGCGCTGCCGTCGATTTTCCCTTCCCTGACGAGGCGGTCAATGGCGGCCGACTTGCCCGCCGTCCCCACGAGGATGGCTTGTGGGCTGTTTGCCGCAGGCGTATTTCCGGTTACCCTCCGGAAATCTTCCCGCAGGTCGTTGGCTGCGCGGAGTACGCCCTTATCGTCGGCCTGGTCGACGAGGAGGGCTACCGGTTTACTGTCCTTCACCAGCGGAAACCAGGCGTTGTCTCCTTCCGTGAATACAAAAGGCTCCTGCCCGGACAGGCTGCCTGCCAACAGCAGTAAAATGGCTAAAAGTGTTGTTCTTTTCATAATATTTAAAGTTTAAGGTTTAAAGTTTAAGGTTGAAGGTTTATTTTAGTTGAAAGTTGAAAAAGGGCTGGCGCCAGCTAACTTTCAACTTTCAACTTTCCATTTTCAACTGGAAATTGTTTGGTCTCCCGCACCCTGCGGGGAACGAAACAAGTAGCTCGTTTGGCGATTTGAGGTAGGAGATAGGCGATTTGCGATTCTTACCGCATATCGCATATCACATATCGCTTTATCTATTTTATCCATTTTATCTGTTTTTATAATAAGACAATATCGTGCGTTTCAAGCGTACGGTCGTTGATTGAATTTATCCGGAAAGTATAAGCGCCTGCGGGCAGATGTGTAAAATCCAGTGTCCCGCCGGTAGGCGCTAATTGTCCATTGGCGGCGGCAGTCCCGGTCGCCTCCTCCGTCAGCGTATATTTTATTATCCCCGTATCGGTTGATTGCGGGGTAGCGCCGTCGCTTTCTATATCATCCGATAGCGTTACGGTTATTTGCCTGTCGGTACCGGAAACGACATTGTAAGTATTTGGTACAAGAATCGTTTTTCCGGGAGATGGATCACTCATATAACAACTCCAAGGTGCTGCTGTAAGGACATGCGATCCAGGGGTGAAACTAAGCGTTACCGAACCACCCATTGAATCATAGGTTGGAAAACCGTCTACGTACCACATACATTCTCCTACCGAATAGGGGAAATACGGGATGGTCGTATAGGTTGCCGGCGTATTAGGGTAAACAAATTCATGGCCATCAATGCCTGTAATCATTGGCAAACCGCACCTTACCTGCCTCGTGAAACTTCCATTCAGTATGATAGTAGCTGTTGTGGGTGCGTTTACATTAGTGCTGACAAAAACGTGGCTTGTTCCCTGCCCGCTCATGATGGAAAGAGGGCCGTTCACTGACCAGCTATAGGACGGCAATGATGGTTGCGATACGGTAAATGGTTCCGGTTCGTTACATCCTACAACATCAGAGCCGACAATAGTATAAAAGGTTATTCCGTTCAAAGTATCTGGATTTGTTCCCGCAGGGTCTAACCAGTGCTGTAATCTGCGACGATTATTTGTGTCACCGTTTCCCGTCCATGAAACATCGAATTTGCCATAGTACATGCTGTAGTTTGTAGTACTTGCACAAGTTACAGTAGATCCCCCGTGTAATTGCCCGATTACTCTGCGACTGTTGTCTATAAAGGGAGATCCTGACGCCCCACGTTCAAGTAGTCCATTATAAAATGTGATATTCCAGTGAGTATTTGGTGGAGTTACAGTCCAGTCGTCCCAAAAAATTTGATTGGGATAATTCTGTATTTGATTGGAAGCGCTAATTTTCTTCACATCTCCACCCGGATGGTGTATTCCAACGCCTCCAGTACCGGCATTACCCGAACGATCCCATCCCAAATAATGCAGCGTTATTTCCGGTATATTTCGCGGATCCTGTGTTAATAGAAACAAACCAAAGTCCGAGTCTGCATTATTGGCTGTTACTGTTGCACCTGTTGTGGATTTGAATGGTGTTAGAGAACCATTGGAACAGCCCGGATATTCATATTCCCAATAGAACATGCATTGGCCGGCATTATTATTGCCGACAGCATCCAATCCTACCGCACTAAGGCAATGATTGGCTGTTAATACATAAGGAGTATAATCATTGTCTGTGTTGTTTACCAACGCACAGGAGCACCATCCAGAACCTGACGGACCATACATAGATACTCTTGCTACTGCATTTTTTTCTATTTGCCAATTACTGCCTTCCGGACAATTAATATTTATTTCACAACTTGCCGAAGCTTTCAAATCTTGAAGCGTGTCTGCGTATGGATTATTTACATACCGGTATCCATAATCAATGCGGGAAATGGCAATAACGGCGGCTTCCTTTACGGATGCCGGTTGATAGTATTCAAACACGACGTCTTCGCCATAAACAAGGGCGGTGGCAAATTCAATGGGATTTTCTTTGCTCCCTTCGATATATTGGGAAGTGATAGCGCCGATAGATTGTTTGGTTTCTTCGCTGTAAACAAAAAACTTTGCGCCCTCCGGCAACCAGAATGTATTGTAATAGGTATTGGTAGATAATGCGCCGGGCAGCTTCACTTTCAATCGCCATATTTTGCTGCCATCCTCCAACGTTTGCCACACGCCGGAATTGTCAAGCGTATAGTTTACATTGGTCGGATAAGCATAGCGTACGGGTCCCGGTTGGTCATCGTTCACCGCGTCTTCTTTTGCAATAAGCGCTCTGTCGAGGGCAGACAAAACAACGGGGGCTAACTGCTTCATCTTTGATGCTACATTCATGCTATAAGGCTGTTCGCCCATTACAATCTGAGCATTTACAATAGATGTAAACAAACCAAGTAAGGTAAATAGTAATATCTTTTTCATTATTTACCGCGTTTAAAAAGTAAATAGTTTTTATTGTCGTAATAAAAGAGTTTCAATTCATCGGCTATAAGAGAGAATGATCCGACTATAGCAATGGCTGTGCGAAAATCCTGACCATGCCCATTCGGGTAGCCTTCATCTTGATACATCAACGTTATTGCTCTATTCGAATTCAAATCCCTCAAATCAAAATGCACGTCTATGGTTATGCTATGTGCTATAGCCGTATATTCCGTATCGAACGTAAGTGTATAGCAGTCCTTGCAGTCTTTCGGTACCGGAACCGTCAATACATCGGTCATGGCATCTATAAATCCTGTCAATTTCCATTTTGTACCTTTTAATAAAGTTGGATCTTTCCCGCAGGAAAAGCACCCTGCTATAATCAGCAATATGGCGGTTGTTTTTAATAATATTTTTTTCATAATGATTCCTTCTTTGAGTGGTTAAAGTTTCATGTTTAAAGTTCAAGGTTGCCGGCGCCAGCCCAATTAGTCACATTAGTACATTAGTCACATTAGTTCTTAACTTCCCTTCAGCAGTTCATTCACCGCATTCACCAGATAGATATAGTCGGGCGCCAGGGGGATGACGTATTCGTTTTCGCTCCAGTGGTAGGGGTAGTCGTCGCGGTTTTCGGGGAAGTCGGGCTTCAGGATGCGGACGCCCGGCACAATGCCGCCGGGAATAAACGAGAAGTCGGCGCGGTTGTTGCCATAGGCGATTTTCTTGGGCTGCGCCCCCACGCCCGAAACGAACGACAGGTTGTGCACCGGATGGCATCCGTAGAGGTAGTTCAGCGCCCGGTAGATGTATTCGGGGTTAATCGCGTCGGGAAACAGGCGGTGGAGCCGGTAGTTGAAGTTGGCCATGCTCATCACCGTGCCGTTGGCTGCCCACGTCACCGGGCTTATCGCCACGCCGAAGGGGCTGATGGAATCCACCGCTGCCAGGCGTTCGCCGTAGGCTTTGACGGCAGGCCGCAGCTTTTCTTTCAGCCCGTCGCCCAGGTAGGGCGCAATTTGCGCAAGGATAAACATATTTTGGGGAATGTTTTCTTCGAGCGTGGGCAATATTTCATCGATACGCGCCCTGTAGCGGGCATTTCCCGTTGTCCGCCACAGTTCGACGGCCGCCAGGAGTTCTGTCTGCACGCCGAAGCTGCGGGCGAAGAAGGGTTGCGCCTGCTCGCCTGCTTTGGGGCGGCTGTGCTCGTCCTTCCATATATACTGCGCCACCTCGAGGCACTCGGCGGCGAAGGCGTCGTTATAGCCTTTCAGCACGCGGGCGGCGGCGGCGAGCGAAATCGCCGTATTGTAGTTCAGGTATTCCGAACGGTTGGTAAATGCCCACCGGTCGTCGGGCGTGCCGCTGGTGCGCCCGTCGGTTTGCAGGCTGTCGAGGCGCGGGTTGTACACTAAGTTGTCGGTTTTGGTAACGGCGTCCCCGAGATGCCGGTACTGGTAGAGGTGCGACTCGTTGATGCCGGCGATGGCGTAGCCGACGGAGCGTATCTGGGCGGCCAGTTGCAGCGCGCCGTGTTCGATTTGCTGGAGGATGTCGGGTTTACCGTCGGGAACGTGAATGTCGACGTAGCGCGTCTTTTGGTTCACCGTTGTTTCGTCGCGGTCGGTGCCGAAGGTTTCGTAAATCCGGACTAACGACTGTACGGTGCTTTGCTGCGAGGGCGTTTGAATGTCGAAGTCGCCTGCGTCAAACCATCCGCCGACGTTCAGGCCGGGAATATGCTGGAGGGGTTTATATTTGTTTTCCGTTTTGCTTCCCTGCCGCCATCCGTCCCAGTGTATGCGGTTGAGCGGCGCCTGCAGGGCGTCGTCGAGGTGCGATGCGCCGTGCCATACGCGGTAGGCTTCGCGCACAAACATATGATCCATCTGCACCGGCATAAACACGTCGAGCGTGGGAAACCATGCGCGTTCAAACACGTCGGCGGAAACCGGGAAGGGCGCCGTGCGTTGGTTGCCGTATTCCAGTTCGTAGATTCCCGGCGCCGTTATTTCCGAGAAGTCGAATTGCAGGTAGTTGTACCGCAAAAACATTCCCCATACCTTCGGTTTTCCCGACAGCGCTTTTGTGCGGCTGCCGTCGTCGTTGATTTTCCACAGGGAAATGGCCGAAAGCGGCTGGTCGTTCTTGTCGAGTTCTACTACGGCGAGCTTGGCCTGCGCGGGGTGATAGCCCATCTGCGAGTAGGAAATCACCGGCGTACGCACCCATCCGCTTACCGACTCGCCGGTGATAAACCACTCGGCGATTCTGCCTGTTTTGCCCGCCGGCAGCAGCGTCCGGATAACGAATGTTCCGTTTTGTTGTTTATTGCGCCCGTCCAGCAGCAGCAGTTCTTCCCCTTCGATAAGGCGGATGGAAAGGTGTTTCATCGGGTCGTCGGGCGCGATGTCTATTTTCTTGCCGGTGGCCACAGGCGTCGGCTCCACCTGCCCGTTGATGACGGTCATAATGTCCGCCGGAGAGGTAGGAAAGAGGCCGTACTTGCCGTCCATGATGTAGGAGGTGCCCCAGAACACGGGCGGGAAGAGTTCGATGTTCAACCCCGCTACGCCGGCAAGGGCTACCGGCAGGGGGCTGTCTACGTTCACGCCGAAGTGCAACCCGTCGCCTTTTGCTTCGGCCACGAGGGTGTAGAGGAAATCATAGGCGGGAAATTTCAGGGTTACTTCTATGCGCTGGTTTTCCCTGTCCACCTTCCTGTCCACGAACTGTGGAATGGGATCCCACTGTCCCGGCGTGGGGTTCAGGCGCACGTCGCCGTTGGTGGCCGTGCGGATGCCGTGATGGATGATTTCCACCGCGCTGATTTTAGAGTCGTCAAATATGTTATCATACATATTGCTAAACACAAGAATATTGAATCCGTGTTTTTCAAAATACAGCGAATCGTTAAGCGTTAATTTTTCCGATACGCCCCCGCCGCTTTGGCAGTTCGACAGCCACAGGCATCCTGCCGCAGCCGCAAGGTAAATGATAAGTAGTTTTTTCATAATAGTTGTTTTTTTGAAGTATGAGGTATGAAGTATGAGGTGGCTGGCGCCAGCGCTCATACTTCATACTTCATACTTCATAATCCATAATTCATTGTTTAAAGTTTAAGGTTTAAAGTTCTCCCACAGATTTACACAGATTAAATCTGTGTAAGTTAATTATGAATTATGAATTATGAATGCTGGCGCCAGCCTACTTCATACTTCATACATCATACTTCATACATCATACATCATAATTCATAATTAGAATTTCATCCAGTCAATTTCCACGTTGCCCTTGCCTTTGAGCGAAACCCAGAGGTCTTGCACGCCGGTGGGCGCTTCTTTCAGGGTGGCGTCTGTTTCCGTCCACTGTCCGCCTTTGGGCACATTGATTTCGGCAATGGTTTTGCCCTTTGCGCCGCCCAGTTTCACTACCAGCTTGCCGCCGGTGGCTGATGCCGCGTTTACCTTTACGGTTTTGGGCAGGCTGCTTCCGAAGTCCACCTTATTATATTGCACGTATGCGCCGTTGTCGCCCAGTATGGTTTTCCAGCCCTTGAAGGTGTTGGCGGAGTCGAGGTAGTCGATACTTGCTCCTGCATCGCTCAGGCGGCTGTAGCGGTCGAGCTGTATTTCTCTCTTCGCGTCGGTGACGCCTACGCCGCGCAGGGTGGGGGTGACCTTTTGGATGGTGCCGTCGGGATTAAAGAAGAGCGAGTCGATGCGGATAGAGCGGTTCTTGTCGAATGTGGGCGAAAGGTCGTTGTGGTGGTAGAACAGGTACCACTGTCCCTTGTATTCCACAATAGAGTGGTGGTTTGTCCAGCATCCGGAGGGGGATTCGTCCATTATTTCGCCTTTCATTTCAAAGGGTCCGAGCGGGCTGTCGCCCATAGCGTAGGCCAGCAGTTCGGTGGTGTTGTTCTTTACCCAGGGGAAGGTGAAATAGTATTTGCCGTTGCGTTCGAATACAAAGGGGCCTTCCTTCATTCCCTGGTCGGGGCCGGGCAGTCCTTCTACCGCCACGGGGTTGCCGTCGAGTTCGAGCATGTTGTCCTGCAACTTTGCGCCGAGCAATCCGCCGAAGCCCGCCCAGTAGATATAAGCCTGCCCGTCTTTATCGATCAGCGTGCAGGGGTCGATGCCGAAAGTGCCTTTTATGGGTTCGGGTTGGGGTACAAAGGGTCCGTAGGGCTTGTCGGCTATAGCTACGCCGGTCATCATGCCCCTGCCGACCAGGGTATCCTTTGCCGGGGCGGGGAAGTAGAAATAGTATTTGCCGTTGCGTTCGATGCAGTCGGGCGCCCAGAGGCTGTAGCCTTCGGGATTAACCCAGGGCACGTTGTCCTGGCTTACGATGACGCCGTGATCTGTCCAGTCGGTCAGATTTTCCGACGAAAACACGTGGTAGTCCGCCATGCAAAACCATTCTTTCAGCCGCTCGATGGGGCTGGGAATGTCGTGCGACGGGTATACATACACCTTACCTTCAAAGACCCTTGCCGTCGGGTCGGCGGTGAACTGATCCCTGATAAAGGGATTCTGGGCAAGCGATGCGCCGGCCAGCAGCGTCATCGACAGAAACAGTAATGTTGTTTTTTTCATAATTTGTTGGTTTTTATTTTATTTAGTTTTTAATCTCCGAGCTCCGGACTTTAATCGTCTCGCTTCAGGCTTTAATCGTCTCGCTTCAGGCTTTAATCGTCTCGCTTCAGGCTTTAATCGTCTCGCTTCAGGCTTTAATCATCTTGCTTCAGGCTTTAATCATCTCGCTTCAGGCTTTAATCATCTCGCTTCAGGCTTTAATCATCTTGCTTCAGGCTTTAATCATCTCGCTTCAGTCTTTAATCATCTTGCTTCAGGCTTTAATCGTCTTGCCACAGGTTTTAGGCCTCATACCTCATACATCCTACATCCTACATCCTACTTCATATTTCCTACTTCAGACCTCCTGCTTCATAATGCTGTCCGTTCTCCGTGGAGCGTATATATTCTGTGGGCGAGATGCCGTAAAAGTCTTTGAAGGTGGTGGAAAAGTGGGAGAGGTTCCGGAAGCCGGCGGCGTAGGCGACTTCCGATACGGTAATTTTTTTTTCGGAGAGCATCAGCGCCGCCTGTTTGAGGCGGATGCCGCGAATAAAGTCGCCGGCCGACTGGCTGGTCAGTTCTTTCAGCTTGCGGTGCATGTGGACGCGGCTCATGCCTACGCGGCCGGCCAGCAGTTCTACATTTAACTCGGTGTTCGATAAATTTTCATTGACTGTTTTCAGCACTTTGTTCATGAATACTTCGTCGGAGGATTTCATCGGGGGAAGGGTTATCCGGCCTTCATAGTTCTGGTTTCCGCTGAATTTGTTGCGTAAAATTTCCCGGTTGGCAATCAGGTTGCTGATGGTGGTTATGAGGATATGGGTGTTAAAAGGTTTGGAGAGGTACGCGTCGGCTCCCATTTCCAGGCCTTCGATCTGGTCGGCGTTTTGTGTTTTGGCGGTTAAAAGAATTACGGGGGTGTGGTTGATATTGATATTTTGTTTTACCTTGCGGGTAAGGGTTATCCCGTCCATGACCGGCATCATAATATCGCTGACAATAGCGTCGAAGGCGTTGCTCAACGCCAGCTCCCAAGCTTGTTTGCCGTCGTTGCAGGCGGTTACGCGGAAGAACGTCGATAACTCGGCTGCCATGTATTCGCGCAGCTCGTCTTCGTCTTCCACAATCAGGATTTTGTACTTGGTTTTGGATTTGGAGAGGTGTGTGGGTTCCTGTTCCTGCGTTATTTCATTGTTCAGCGTCCTGCTTTCTTCGTTGTTGTACATGGCTATGCGGATGGCGGCTGCTTCGGGGGTTTCCAGCTCTTCGGGGCGGAGGTGCGCGTTGCCCATGGGCATACGGATGATAAACTGTACGCCTTGCCGCCCGTCGCCGCGCTTGTCGGCATAGATGACGCCGTGATGCAGTTCTACCAGCTGGCGCGCCAGGTGCAGCCCCACGCCTGTGCCGGTTTGAGCGCCGGTGGGCACCTGGTAAAAGCGGTCGAAGATCCGTTCGATATGTTCCGTTTCCACCCCGATGCCGGAGTCGATGACCCGTATTTCAAAGTAGTCGTTCATGCCGAGCCGCGCGTCGCCGCTGCCGGTTGTCAGGCGGACAATGATTTCTCCCTGTCCGGGCGTGGACTTGAAGGCGTTGGAGAGCACGTTGAGCATGACCTTGTCGAAATTGCCCACATCTACCCATACTTTCAATTGTTCGAAGGGTGTTTCAAATACAAAGCGGATATGCTTTTGCTGTGCGATATATTCAAAGGTATGCATCAAATCGCTGATGAACCCTACCATATCGGTTTCGCGGGCGCCTATGCGCATTTGCCCCTTGTCTATTTTCCGGATGTCCATCAGCTGGTTGATGAGCCGCAATATCCGCTGTGCGTTGCGGTATATAATAAGGTATATCGCATGCGTCTGGGGGTCGCTTTTGGCGGCTATCAGCTTTTCGATAGGATTTATTATAAGGGTCATGGGGGTCCGAATCTCGTGCGAAATGTTGATGAAAAACTGCAACCGCGCCTCGTTGATTTCTTCCGCGTGCTTCTTTTTCAACATTTCATGGCGGTAGTGAATCCGCGAACGGACAAAGGCGACAATAGCCCCCGCCAAGCCTAATAGTAAGAGTACATAAATTCCCTTTGCCCACCATGTCTGGTACCAGGGGGGACGGATGGTGAGGCGGATATTTTTCTGCGAACCGGGATAGCCGTCCACCCGTACCATAAATATATAGTTTCCGGGCGGGAGGTTATTATAGGTGATTTGGTTCATGCCCTGCGCTGTGGTAGTCCATTCGGGTTGCAGGCCTTCCATCCGGTATTCGTATGCGGTTTGTTCGGGGCTCACAAAGTCGAGCGTCGAAAATTCCATAGTGAACGTATTGTCTTTATGCGCCAGCTGGAACGCCTCCGCGTCGAATATCGGCGTACCGGTGATTTCCCCTCTTCCCGACCGGTCGCCCTGCCTGACCGGCTGGTTGAACAGGTAAAAACCGGTAAGGTGTACCTGAAGTTCCTTTGCGCTTTCGTCCAGCTCGTGCGGATAGAAAGTGGCCACGCCGTTTGTGCCGCCGAAATAAAGTTTCCCCTTTTTGTCCTTGAACACGGCGCCGCGCATAAATTCATTCCCCTGCAACCCGTCGCCGGCATAGTAGGTTACTTCGCGGGTGGCGGGGTCTAACATATAAATGCCTTTATAGGCGCTCACCCAGATATTGCCGGCGCGGTCTTCGACGATGCCGTAAATCATATCGTCCACCGGCTTGCTCTGTAGCGGGATGTGTTCCATTTTGCCGGTGGCTTTATCGAAGCGGTAAAGGTGCATGGTCGTGCCTACCCATATTGCGCCGTGCCGGTCTTCGCACAGGGCGTTGACAATATTATCGGGAAGGAGGTTGTTGTACTGGTAGCGGAGGAAGGTTTTCTGCTCCGGGTCGAAACAGCTCAGGCCGCGATAGTGTCCCAGCCAGATAAGCCCTTCGTGGTCGCACAGGATATAGTTTATCCAGTCGTTGCCCAGCTCGTTGGCGCGCAAGTCGTTTTCTTCGCGTTTCGACGATTCGTAATGTTGCAGCGCGCCGCTGCGAATATCCATAATAAACAGCCCTGCGCCGAAGGTCCCCACCAGCAGGCGTTTTTGCCGGTCTTCGGAGATATAGTAGACCTTTTCGTTGGCCAGCGGCGCGATATACTGACACTCGCCGGTTTGGCGGTTCACTTTCGCCAGGCCGTTGGCATAAGAGCCAATCCACAGGTTGCCTTCGGAATCTTCAAACACGCACAGGACAATGCTCGGCACCGAGCGGGGCGACGGGGTATGGGAAAAATGCACCGTCTTCAACGTCTGTTCATCGATACCGTAGAGCCCGTCGTTATCGGTGCCTATCCACAGGATATTATCCCGGCCTTTAAATATCGACATTACGCAACTCGAGCCGATTAAATTATGCGTAACGGATTTATAGCCGTAGTAGTCGAATTTGTTCTGGACATTGGGGATATATACTACCCCTTTTTGAAACAGCCCCAGCCAGAGGCCGCCTTCCCTGTCCTGCAAAATGGCGTGTACCTTGCTCTTGGTAAAATCAAAGGGGACGGAGCCGATTTCGAAATCTTCCACCGCATTATGTTGCTCGTTATAGTATTTCAGCCCCTGCCCGTCGGTGCCTACCAGCAGCTGGTTATTATTATTCACCCGCAGCGATATGATCAGCCGGCTGTGGCCGTTGTCGCGCACCGGGATGAAACATTCCCGCTGCCGGTCGTACCTGTTCAGCCCTTTGGTCAGCGTGCCTACAAACAGGTTGCTGTGGCGGTCTTCGGCGATGGACGAAATGATATTGCCCGATATACCTGCGGGGGCGCGGAATATCTTTACCTGCCTGCTTGCCGGCGTATAGCGGTTGAGCCCGTCGTGTTCCGTGCCTATCCAGATATCGCCGTAAGAATCTTCAAATATATCATTAAGGTAATTGCTGCTCAGGGCGGCCGAGATGTCGGTTTCATAATGTGCGGCGAGCCCGCCGGGTTGCAGGCTGAACAGCCCGTGCCCCGAAGTGGTTATCCATATTGCGCCGTGGGCGGTTTCTATTATGTCCATCACGTGTGCCTGCACCGCCGCGCCTTCACGGATGAGCGGAATGGTGCGGAAACAGTCGCAGCCCCAGTCATATTCCATCAATCCGGCGATAGAGCCGATGAATAGCCGGTGGTGGCGGCTTTCGAATATACTGCGTGTATAATTGTTGTTTAGCGACGTGCTGTCGTGCGGAACAGGGTGGTAGACCTTGAATTTTACGCCGTCGAAACGGTTCAGCCCGTATTCGCCGGTTATCCATATAAACCCCTTGCTGTCCTGGTAAATACTATTGATTAAACTGCTCGACAAACCTTTTTCGATAGAATAAAATTTGCCGGTTTGTGCAAGTAAGGGGCGGCTGCCTGAAAGGCATAGTAACAGTGTAAGAATAAATACACTGCATTTTTTCAGTGTATTCATTTGGATTTGTTTTGTAGCATTGGTAAACACGCGTTTCTCCTTATTTTGCTCCAAAGTTAAGCTATTTTGAAGCAATATTTCCTACAAAAAACGAAGATGTAACGCAAAGAAAATATCGTGTAACAAATCTGAAAACCGTTGTTACGTATAGAAAAATCTATGTTACAAAATTGCACTTCTCTTCGAAATTATCCTAATACCTTTGCACTGTCAAAAATACATTATGTTCACGCAATGTTAACGATTACATAAGAAACGTCAGAGCCAGCGTAAACCGGAAAGGTTTAAAAAGGCTAAAAACAAAATAAACTTTAACTAAAATTTAAACGTATGAATCAAAGTAAAAAGGTGAAGGACAGGCTGAAAAATAAGCTGCTACGGGCAGCTGCCTGCGTGTTGATCATGATTCCCGCCGGTTTGTTTGCACAAACAGAAGGGAGGATCACAGTTCGTGGAACGGTAAGCGATAACGCCGGGCCACTGCTGGGCGTTACCGTATCCATACAGGGCACTACCAATGCCACCACCACGGATGCGGACGGAAACTATTCTATTACGGTGACGGGGGAAAACGCGACGCTTTCTTTCTCGTACATCGGCTACAAAACCTATACCGAGAGGGTAGGCAACAGGAACATTATTAATGTAACGCTTGAAGAAGAAGTGGCACGGTTAGACGAAGTCGTAGTCATCGGCTACGGTACGCAACGCCGCGAAGCCGTTACCGGGTCGGTGGTATCTATGGGCAATGAAGGCATTCGCGAAGTGCCGGCCGCTAATGTTACGCAGGCTTTGCAGGGACGCTTTGCCGGCGTGGAAATGTCGCAAACTTCCACCAAACCGGGCGCTACCATGCAGATTCGTATTCGCGGCACGCGTTCGCTCAACGCCTCCAACGACCCTTTGGTTGTGCTCGACGGTATTCCGTTTGCCGGTACGCTCGCCGACATCAACCCGGTGGATATTAGAAGCGTGGATATTCTGAAAGACGCTTCCGCCACCGCTATTTACGGTTCGCGCGGCGCTAACGGTGTCATTCTGGTTACTACGTTCCGTAGTGGACAGCAAGGCACAAAACCGATGGTGTCCTACAACGGCTATGTGGGCGCTAAGACTCTTTTTGCCCGCTTCCCAATGATGGATGGTCCGGAATTTGTTCAATTACGCAAGGTAGCCAATAGGTATCCGAATACGACAGACGAAAGCGACAACATAAATACCGACTGGCAAGACCTATTCTACAGAACCGGAATAGTTACTAACCACGACCTTTCTGTGATGGGCGGAACCCTCAAGGGAAGTTACAATTTCGGCATGGGCTACTACAAGGAAGAAGCCCTTGTACCGACGCAGAACTTTGAACGTATTTCGTTGCGCGGGTCGTTTGACCAGGAAATAGGAAAACTTTTCCGCTTCGGCGTTACTACCAACAACAGCTATAACATTTCAAACGGTAACCAGATAGGCATGTATGGCATATTAGAGAAGTCGCCTATATCCAGTCCCTATAACTCCGACGGCTCGGTGAAAAGAATTGTGAAAGGGCCTTCGGACGATATGTTTGTATGGACAAGGGAAGTGCTAGAAGGCTTGTATGAGGATGATAAATATATCAACCAAAGCAAAGGCTTCGGCTCCTACAACAATCTCTACGGCGAAGTGAAAATACCGTTCATCGAAGGCTTGAAATTCCGTGCAAATCTGGGTTTGAATATCCGTATGAGCACCGGCGGCGCCTACACAGGGGAAGGAGTAGGCAGCACCACTCCTACGACCCCCTCCACAGCTTCTATCAATAATTCATTTACCACCAATTGGGCTATTGAAACCATGCTGATGTACGAGCACACCTTTGCCGAAAAGCATCAGGTAAATTTTGTTGGTCTGCATTCTGCCGAACAATCACATTACCACAGTTCCTATGCAGCGGCGAGGGATATCCCCTACGATGCTTTCCAGTTCTATAATCTAGGACAAGCTGCCGGCGAAATTACGATAAACCCCGCCTATCAAGGCTACAATGAAAGCGCCCTCGAGTCGTGGATGGCACGCTTGATATACTCCTACGACGGACGCTACCTGCTGTCGGCAAGTATCCGTTCCGACGGTTCTTCACGGCTTGCGCCGGGGTACAAATGGCATACCTATCCTGCTATATCTGTCGGGTGGAATATCAGGGAAGAGTCGTTTATGGAAAGCGTATCCTTTATCGACAAACTGAAACTTCGCATAGGCTACGGCGAAACATCCAACCAAGCCGTTGATCCTTATGCTACGCTTGGGCTATTGAGCACCCGCCCCTATAATTTCGGGCCTACAGGGTATGAGACCGGCTTTTATGTATCCAACCTGCCCAATAGTGAATTAGGATGGGAATACTCCAATACATGGAATTTCGGCGTAGATTTCACCATAATGAAAAACCGGCTAACTGGTACAATAGAATACTACGTACAGAATACCCATGATTTATTGATGCAGCAAGACCTGCCACGGACGTCGGGCGTATCGGGAAGATACTGGAAAAACATCGGGGAAACCCAAAACAAAGGGGTGGAATTTTCGCTGAATGGCGTTATTCTGGACAACCTTAACGGCTGGACATGGGAAGCGGGCGTGAACTTCTATGCCAACCGCAACAAGATTATTGCCCTTTCTTCCGAACAGAAAAGGGACGAAGGTAACAGTTGGTTTGTAGGCTACCCCATTGATGTCATCTATGATTACGAAAAAATAGGCATCTGGCAGGTAGGCGATCCCTACTTGAACATCCTTGAACCGAATAATGATGCAGCTCCAGGTATGATTAAGGTGAGGTATACCGGAGACTACGATGCTACCGGCGCACCAACCCGGGCTATCGGCCAGTCCACCGGCGCTGACGACCGCGTAATACAATCCATAGAACCCAATTTCCAAGGGGGCTTCAATACCCGCGTAGCCTACAAAGGTTTTGACCTGAATATCGTGGGTGCCTTTAAAAATGGTGGAAAGTTGATCAGCACTATTCACGGTTCCTCCGGCTACCTCAATATGCTGACGGGACGGCGCGGACAGGTAAAAGTGGACTATTGGACGGAAGACAACACGGATGCCAAGTACCCCAAACCGGGTGGTATAATGAGCCTTGACAACCCGAAATACGGTAGCACTCTTGCCCTTTTCGATGCTTCCTACCTGAAAGTGCGCGCCATTACGCTGGGCTATAACTTTTCATTTAAAAACATTATCGACCGTATGCGGGTGTACTTTACCGTACAAAATCCGTTTGTACTGTTCTCGCCTTACACGAACGAAACTGGTATGGATCCCGAAACTAACTCCTACGGCGGCGAAAACCAGGCGGTAAGTTCTTATCAGGCCCGTTTATTAGTCATCGGCACCAACTCGCCGTCTACGCGAAACTATTTGTTCGGTATAAACTTGACATTTTAAAACCTTATAAAAAATTGCAGTATGAAAAAGATAAATTTCAAAACATCTATAGGAACCGTCTTGGTGGCGATGTTCCTCACCATGTCTTGCTCCAAAATTTTGGAGGAACACCCACGTGGTATTTACGAACCCGGCTATTTCAAAACCGAAAAAGGCGTGCGGGGCGGATTGACCGCCATGTATGCTTTTCTGCGCGATATCTATGGGCAAGGTTACTACTTCAACATCTGTGAAACCGGCACCGATGAATATACCTATGGTAGCGACTCCGACAGTAACTTTAAGGACGCCGACATGACCAGTGGCGGGCAAATGACGCCTTCTACCAGCCGCGCCGACGTAATCTGGAATGTCGGATACACGATTATTAACACTGCCAGCGGTGTGATTGAAAATGCCTCGGAAGTAGGGCTTGATGCGTCGCTGATTGCCGAAGCCAACTTCTTCCGTGCTTTCCACTACTTCTCATTAGTGCAGACATTCGGCGGCGTGCCGCTGGATTTGGGCTCGGGTGAGTTAAAATTCAACACCAAACCGACGCGCGTAAGCGTCCGTAATACGGTGCCGGAAGTCTATACTAAAGCCATTTTCCCGGACTTGAAACAGGCTATAGCCGACCTGCCCGTTAGTCCACGCATAACCTTTGGCGGACTAACCAAAACAGTTGCGAGGCTATACTTAGCAAAGGCATACCTCACCTACGGCTGGTGGTTGCAAAACCCCAACAATATCCCGACGTATCC